>NZ_OX636706.1:300000-515000 GCF_951793255.1 Desulfovibrio piger | reverse complement strand
AGACCCTGTGCACCTTTACTATAGCTTGACATTGGGATTTGAGCCTGCATGTGTAGCATAGGTGGGAGGCTGTGAACTCTGTACGCCAGTATGGAGGGAGCCATCGTTGAAATACCACCCTTGTTTGTTCAGGTCCCTAACTCCTTGCCGTGATCCGGTAGGAGGACAGTGTCTGGTGGGTAGTTTGACTGGGGCGGTCGCCTCCCAAAATGTAACGGAGGCATGCAAAGGTTCCCTCAGGCTGATTGGAAACCAGCCGTCGAGTGCAAACGCAAAAGGGAGCTTGACTGCAAGAGAGACATCTCGAGCAGGTACGAAAGTAGGTGTTAGTGATCCGGTGATCCCGAATGGAAGGGTCATCGCTCATTGGATAAAAGGTACGCCGGGGATAACAGGCTGATCGCATCCAAGAGTTCACATCGACGATGCGGTTTGGCACCTCGATGTCGGCTCATCACATCCTGGGGCTGAAGCAGGTCCCAAGGGTACGGCTGTTCGCCGTTTAAAGTGGTACGCGAGCTGGGTTTAAAACGTCGTGAGACAGTTTGGTCCCTATCTTCTGTGGGCGTAGGAGAATTGAAAGGGCCTGTCCCTAGTACGAGAGGACCGGGATGGACACACCACTGGTGGACCTGTTGTCGTGCCAACGGCACAGCAGGGTAGCTATGTGTGGAAGGGATAACCGCTGAAAGCATCTAAGCGGGAAGCCTGCCTTAAGATAAGTTCTCCCTGACGCAAGTCCTGAAGGGCCGAGGTAGACGACCTCGTTGATAGGCTGGAGGTGGAAGCTCTGTGAGGGGTGGAGCTGACCAGTACTAATAGCCCGTGCGTCTTGTTTCTCGAAAAAATCCTTCCACCCTATTTCAATAAATTTACCAAATTTCTTTGGTAGCCATAGAGGAGAGGGTACACCCGACCCCATTCCGAACTCGGAAGTTAAGCTCTCCATCGCCGATGATACTGCATAACGTCATGTGGGAAAGTAGGCCGCTGCCAAAGATTGTTCGAGACCCCCTTGCAGCTCTCAGCGCGAGGGGGTCTTTTTTTATCCCCGCTCCGCCGGGGATTTTTTTGTTTCGGGGACGGCAGGCG
Source organism: Desulfovibrio piger (assembly GCF_951793255.1). Classification (NCBI taxonomy): domain Bacteria; kingdom Pseudomonadati; phylum Thermodesulfobacteriota; class Desulfovibrionia; order Desulfovibrionales; family Desulfovibrionaceae; genus Desulfovibrio; species Desulfovibrio piger. Next base: position 513,908 of record NZ_OX636706.1, on the reverse strand, counting down.
TCTGGAGATTTGAAGAGAGAACAGCGTGGGGGGAGGGAAACCTTTTTGGAAAAAGGTTCTCCCTCCCCGCGCCCCTCCCTTCCAAAAACTTTTGCCGCTGGGCCTGTGCGAGAATGGAAGAGCCTGTGAAGAAGAGCAGGCGGCTCCCATCTCCGAAGCTCTGTACCCGGGCAGCATGAAAATCTATGCCTTTTGAGGGCAGAAGGCGTTGGCGGAAAGGAGCGAAAAGGAATAGCTGGGGCGAGGCAGAGGCTATCCCGGGGGCAGCCTTGCCAACTGGTGCAGGCTTTCCGCTATGTGAGCCGTGAGCGCTGGGCGCCTGTGCTGAGGATTCCCTGCCCTTTTTTAGGGGCTGTACGCCTCGCAGATCTGCCATGTGTTTTGGGGAGTGCAGCTCGGAGATCGGCGTATCGTTGTCGTTTCAGATGGTTCTGCTCATGGGGGAATGCAGGGGCATGCGTTTCGCAGAGCCTTCATTCAAGACGCTACCAGAGAGCGCATGAGGCTGGCGCTCCTAGGCATGCATCACAGTGTGTTGCCATCGTCGCACAGGATGACGGACAGGCACAGCCCTGCTGGCACAGCGCTGCCGGGGTCAGCTGTTTTTTCTGCGCGTGCCCCACAGATAAAGCAGCGTAAGGCTGCCGCAGCCAAGCAGGATGCAGGCCAGCAGCAGGACAGGCCAGAGGCCGGTCGTCATCAGGTACCCTTCCAGGCCTGTATGCAAGGAGCCATCCCAGTCCACGAGACGGACAGGATGCAAGCGGGAGAGTACCCACAGGGCCGCCAACCCGCCCAGGCCGCAGCAGAACAGCAGCGTGCCCAGGATCAGGGGAAGGAGCCGGAGGTTGCGCACGGGCCCGGCAGGTGCCGGGCGCACGCTGTCTTCCGCAGGAGGGACAGGTTCGGGAATGAGCTCCCGGCCTGCGGGAGCGATGAGTTCATCAAGACTCGTCTGCAGCATGTCCCGCAGCAGGGCAAGCCGGTCGATGTCCGGGGACGACAGGCCTGTTTCCCATTTGGCAACGGACTGGCGCGAAACACCCATACGGGAGGCCAGTTCTTCCTGCGTTATGCCCATGGCTTTGCGTCGGCGCAGGATCTCCTGCCCAAGTCGGATCCGTGCGTTTTTCATAGGAAAGATTGCGGAGAGGAGAAAAAAAGAGGTGGCGCAAGGCCACCTCTTCGGCAGGCAAGATCTACTTCAGCTTTTCCAGCGCATCATCATAGAACTTGCACATATTTTCCAGATTCTGTTCCTGCTGGAGTTTCAGCAGTTGGGGCTGCAGTTCCTGCATGATCTTGGCGTAGCCCTGGGGGTCAGCCTGGGATTTTTTCTGGACGGCGGCAGCGAATTCGTTGGCTTTCTTCTGAGCTTCCTCAGGAGAGCAGGCAGCCGACGCGAGGGAGGTGGTGGACAGGAGCAGGGCGCAGGCCAGCAGGAGCCAAAGTTTTTTCATACATACCTCGATGCGTTGGACAGCGGTGCTGTCGGTTGATTCCCAAATGGGAATTTTTACCTAATCATACTTGCTCGCAGCAGGCAACCCATTATCGGTTGCAATCGGGCAACTTTGGGTTGCTTTTCGAAAAATCAAGGGTTGCGGGAGGTTGAAATAGATATTGCGCGATGTGTGCGGTAAGTTTTCGCCTTTGCGGAAAGAGGGGATCGGCAAAAGAAGCGCCTGGGGGGCGCGGCATTCGGGAGCCGGAGGTTTTCTTTTTGCCTGTAGAGCGGGGAGACAGCATGCCCTTGACGACGGGCGGCACTTACATCTAAAAAAATGGCCTACTGACCAAGTCAGGAATGTCTTGCGAGTGGCCAGGAGGCCGCTCCCGGTTTTTTGCCAAAGGAATGCATATGAAAAAGTTTACTCTCGCCGTCCACAGTCTCGGCAATATCGGTACCCGTGTGGTGGAAGCGGCCCTTGCCGCCCCTGATTGCCAGTGCCTCGGCGTGATCCGCCGTGCCGAATCCCTGGGCACGCAGAGCCATGCCCTGCGTGGCCTGCCCGAATTTGCCGATCTGGCCAGCCTGGAAGCTGCCCAGGGCCGCCCCGACGTCATCGCCCTGTGCGGGCCTTCGCGCAGCATCCCGGAAACGGCGGAAGCTTTTCTGAAGCAGGGTTACAATTGTGTGGACAGCTTCGACATCCACACCGAGATCCCCGCCACCGTGGCCCGTCTGGATGCCGCCGCCAAGGCCGGTAACAGCGTCAGCATCACGGCCGCCGGCTGGGACCCCGGCACGGACTCCGTGCTGCGCGCCCTGTTCGAAGCCATGGTGCCCCGCGGCACCACCTTCACCAACTTTGGCCGTGGCCGTTCCATGGGCCATTCCGTGGCTGCCCGCGCCATCAAGGGCGTGGCCGATGCCGTGTCCATCACCATCCCCGTGGGTGGCGGTCGCCATTCGCGCCTGGTCTATGTGGTGCTGGAAGAAGGTGAAAATCTGGCTGACGTGACGGCCCGCATCAAGGCCGACGATTACTTCGCCCACGATCCGCTGGACGTGCGCCAGTGCCGCGACCGCGAAGAACTGGCTTTCGTGGCCGACCAGTCCCACGGCGTGCTCATGGAGCGCACCGGTGCCTCCGGCATGACCGACAACCAGATCCTCAAGTTCGACATGCGCATCAACAACCCGGCCCTGACCGCTCAGGTGCTGGTCTCCTGCGCTCGCGCCACGACCCGCCTGCAGGCCGGCTGCCATACGCTCATCGAAGTGCCGCCCATCGCCATGCTGCGCGGTGAACGCATGGACATCATCTCCCGCATGGTCTAACGGGCCATAAGCGGTTCGACTCTTTGTCCCCTGTCGCTTTTGAGCGGCAGGGGATTTTTTTGTTTCAGGCAAGGCGGCGGAGGCAGCGGAAGCTTTTTGGATGGCTGACGCGCCCTGTTGCGGGGGAGGGAGTGTTGAAAACAGAGGGGGGGAACAGCAGCATCAGGAAAAAGAGCCCCTATACTGGAGATATGAAAAAGGCCTCCGCGCAGGCAGAGGCCCTGGGAAAAGGCACAGGAGAGGACAATAGAGTTGCGGAAGGGACCCGGCGGGGCCGGGAGCGGGGCGCATCCCCAAGGGGTTCGCTGACAGCCCGGATCGGGCCGGGAGCGGACTTCCAAGGGCATGATTATGACGCAGGCTGTGCCGGTCTTGGGCAGGACAGACACGCATTTTTCCAGACCTCACGGCCCGGAGGCTGCCTATTCTCCGGCGATCTGTCCCAGCAGCAGGGCTTGTTTGCGGGTCTCTCCGGTCAAAAAGCTCATGGAATTCAGACGGGCCATACTGCCGCCTTCGTTGGGCAGCTGCACCAGATCGGTGAAAGCTTCCTTGTACTGGACCCAGGCCCGCTGGCCTTTGAGTAGCTTGTCCGAGCAGGCCTTGGGATCACTGGAGCTTTTGCAGGCCTGCCGGGCCTTTTTGTAATTGGCATTGAGCCGGGCGTCCCAGTACTCGTAGGCCTGCTGCAGACAACCCAGCATCTCTGTGGTGACGCCGCCGCTCTGTTCCATGCAGCGATCGAAGCCCGGGGCCAGCTCATCTTCTTCGGCCATGGCCGGGGCCGCCAGAAAGAGCAGGGCCAGACAGCAAAGCAGAAGACGCAGTTTCGGCATGGATGACCTCCCATGATGTTTGCCGCCAGTATAGACGGCTTTTCCGGCCGGAGCAATGCTCCTGCGGCATTGGCTGTCCCTGCCCGGGATGACAGGAAGCGAGGGGGCTATGGGCACGGAGGAAAGGGAGGTATGGCCGGGGCGGGCCATGGGACGTGCGCGCTCCACAAGGCCGGGGAGCGGGAAAGGAAGTCCTCTTTTTGTAACTGCCGACCCCAGACGTGAGGACGGGGATCTGTCCGGGGGGGACGGAGAGAAAGGCGGGCCGGGCATGGGATCAGGTTGAAGGCAGGAAGGGCATCCGCCACCCGGCCCGGTATCTTGGCACGGTTGCAGCACAGGTCGCGCAGACCAGACATCGCCGGTACTGCGCGACCGTCATTTCCCGTGGTATGGCGCGACCGCCGAAAGGCTAGGCGCCGAGCCAGCCCCGGACTTCTTCCGCACTGGGGACGCGCCCCGTGCACATGATGCCGCCATCGATGACCACCGCAGGGGTGGCCAGCACGCCCAAGGCCATGATCTCCCGCAGGTCGGTGATTTTTTCCACCGTGGCGTCGCTGCCGGAAGCGGCCACCGCCTTGCTGACGATCTCGTACGCTTCGACACATTTGGAGCAACCGGGACCAAGGACTTTGATGATCATGATGCTGCCTCCTTTGGCAGGATATTGAGAGGAAGCGGCAGGGCGGGATGGGTGGGGCTGCCCTCCGCTACGATGCGGGGAGGACGTGTACGCCCCCTGCTTTGCCCCTGCCGTGACCGTTGTGATGCCGGAGCAAAGGCCCGTGCGGCATGAGGCACGGGTCCGCTTTACGTTAGAACAGCGTGAGCTGCAGGCTGTTGAACAGCCAGCCCACCAGGGTGAATATGACCAGCAACAGGCCCAGGAAAAGGGCCAGCAGCTGCCAGCGCATGACCTGCTTGAGCATGAGCATCTCGGGCAGGCTGGCGGCCACCGTGCTCATGCAGAAGGCCAGGGTGGTGCCCACGGGCAGGCCCTTGAGCAGCAGGCTCTCCATGATGGGCACCACGCCCGTGACATTGCTGTACAGGGGGATGCCCACCAGGACGGCCACCGGGACGGACCACCACTGCCCCTGGCCCAGATGGGCGGCAAACCAGTCCTGCGGCACAAAGCCGTGCAGGAGCGCCCCCAGACCCACGCCGATAATGACCCAGCGCCAGACGCGGCGGAAGATGCCGGTCATCTCGTCCCAGGCGAAACGGTGCCGTTCTTCCAGCCCCAGGCGGGTGTTGCGTTCATCCCGCGCCGCCTGGCCGGAGACCCCCAGCATGCCGCGCAGGAAGGGCTGCAACCAGCGTTCGGCGCGGAGCAGATCCAGCAGCCAGCCGCCCAGCATACCGGCCGCCATGCCGACGACCACATAGACCACGGTGAACTTCCAGCCCAGCAGGCCCCAGAGCAGGACCACGGCGATCTCGTTGATGAGCGGCGAGGTGATGAGGAAGGCCATGGTGATGCCCAGCGGGATGCGGGCCATGGTGAAGCCCAGGAAGAGCGGGATGCTGGAGCAGGAACAGAAGGGCGTGATGGCGCCGAACGTGGCCCCCAGCAGATAGCCGATGCCCCGGCCCTTGCCGGAAAGATAGTCGCGTACCCGCTCCACATGCAGCCCGGCCCGCAGCCAGCCGATGCAATAGACCATCAGCACCAGCAGGAGCAGGATCTTGGCGCTGTCATAGAGGAAGAATTCCAGGGCCAGGCCCGGGGCCCCGCCGGGCGTCAGGGAGAGCAGGTCGAAGGTCAGCCAGGTGGCCAGCGGCTGGATGGATACATACAGGCCCGTCCAGGCCAGCAGCACGGCCAGCAGGGTCAGGGCGTAACGCGGGGCGGAAAAAGGACGCGGCGAGGAAGGGCTCTTGCCCATAAATATTCCTTATTGGCAAAATTGCCAAATTTGAGAGTAAAAAAAATCCCGCCGCAGCGGGCCTGCCTATTTGTTCCGCAGCATGTCCATCTGGCTCAGGATGCGCTTTTCCAGCAGCTGGCCGGTACAGGCCAGGAACTGGTCCAGGCAGCAGAGGGCAAGGCTGTAATAGATGTTCACGCCCTGCTTGCGCCGGGTGACCACACCGGCATCACGCAGGACAGCCAGATGCTTGGAGATGGTGGACATGTCGTCCCCCACCAGGGCCTGCAGGTCACAGACGCATTTTTCACCGTCGCGCAGGGCATCGACCATCAGCAGACGGCTGGGATGGCCCAGGGCTTTGAAGATCCGGGCCTGTGCCTCGATGAATTCCTTGTTGTGCTGCATGTTGTCCCTTTATTTGGTCATTTGGCAAAGTATTCCTGAAAGGCCTTCCTGTCAAGATGGTGCAGGAAAGCCGTGCCCAGGTCAACGCCGCCGGGGGGCCCGGCGCCAACAGACCGGCGGCAAGGCGCAAAAAAAGGCGGCCATGCGGGAAGGCCCGCATGCCGCCGTCCGTCATCACCGGGCGGAGAGGCATCCTCCTCCGCCCCGGCGGGATGAAAAAAGCGTTACTTCCACTGGATGCGGTGCACCGTGGCCGGGCCGTATTCCACCGTACGCGCATAGCGGATGGCAGGCTCGCCCAGCAGCATGGCGTACTGGAAGCTGTGGGTCTCGGGCAGGCCCAGTTCGGGCAGGAGTTCGGGCAGCATGAGCTGCAGACACCAGTAGAGCAGGCCGCACCAGGTGGTGCCCAGCCCCAGGCTCTGGGCGTAGAGCTCCATGTACGAAAGATAGATGAGCGGATCCTGCTCCTGGCAGGGAGCGTCCTTGGCATTGCCCACCAGAACGAAGTGGGGCGCGCCGCGGAAGATGCCGTCGATGCCCTGTTCCTTCCACAGGCGCGGTGCCGCGGCGAAGAAAGCCGTGCGGCGGCACTGGGGCAGGGCATTGTGAAGGGCCTTGTCCGCCAGGCGGGCATAGACGTCCTCACGGAAGGCCTGCATGCGGTCCATGTCGTCCATGACGCCTACCCAGAGCTTGCGGGCATTGACGCCGGTGGGGGCGTGGGCGCTCACGTCCAGCACCTGCTGCAGCAGGGCCGGGTCCACGTTTTCCGGCCGGTACTGGCGCACGGAGCGGCGGCCCTTGATGAGGTTCTCCAGCTGTTCGGGCTGGGGCCAGGCATTGAGGATGCGACGGGAGGCGTCAGGGTTGTGTCCGTCCACGCTGATGGCGCCCGTGGGGCAGAGGGCCAGGCAGTGGTGGCAGTGCATGCACAGGCGTTCGTCCTTGATGTAGGGGTGGCCTTCCTCGTCCATGCCCAGCGCGCGGGGCAGACAGTCGGAAAGGCACAGGCCGCAGGAGACACAGCGGTCGGTATCCACGGAAAACTGCATGATGATGTCCTTTGAAAAAAAGAACCTGCCGCAGGGGCAGGCAGGGGAGGCCGCCGGTGCCGGGGCCCGCCGGGGCAAAAGAAAGAAGGGAGGGGCTGCCGCCCCTCCCCGCAGGTTCGCCGGAAAACTAGCCGCGATAGATGATGTGCTCGCGCACGTCGGCCAGGGAAGCGCAGCCGGTGAGCAACATGGCCTGCACCAGCTGGCCCTGCATCTGCTGCCAGTACTTGGTCACGCCTTCCACACCGCCGCCGATGGCCGCGATGCAGAGCGGGCGGCCCACCAGCACGGCGTCGGCGCCCAGGGCCAGCATCTTGAGCACGTCCACGCCGTCACGCACGGCGCCGTCGGCCAGGATGGTGATCTTGCCGCGCACGGCATCGGCGATGGCGGGCAGCACGGTGGCGGTGCCGGGGCAGTGGTCCAGCACGCGGCCGCCGTGGTTGGAGACCACGATGGCGTCGCAGCCGGCGTCGATGGCGCGATGGGCGTCGTCGGGGGTCATGATGCCCTTGACGATGAACTTGCGGCCCATGTCATGCACATAGCGCACCACGGTCTCCAGTTCCGTCACGGACATGGGCATGACCGGGCGGCCCATCTTGCGCAGGGTGATGAGACCGGCGGCGTCCACGTCCACGCCCAGGATGGGGCTGCCGTCGGCCAGCACGCGGTCGATCTTTTCGAACAGTTCCTTGCCTTCCCAGGGCTTGATGAAGGGGATGCCGTGGCCGTTGCAGGCCTTCAGGGCCTTGACGGCGGCGTCGATGATGAAGGGCGGCACGCCGTCACCGGTACAGCCGATGACACCGGCGGCGCGGCTGCCTTCCAGGATGGCGAAGATGTAGTCGTCTTCGCTCATGGCATCGCTCATGTTGAAAGAGACGCCGCCGATGGGGGCCGCCATGACGGGGAAGCTCAGGTCGATGCCCAGGATGGTGCAGTTGGTGCGGGGCTCGCGGGCGTCGTGCAGGGCCGTCATGTTGAGTTTGCAGGCATTGAGGGCTTCGCGGTTGTTGCGGAAGCTGGCACCGGTGCCCAGGCCGCCCATGCCGGGCACTTCACCGGAGCAGGCCTTGCCATCGCAAACGGGGCAGACGCGGCAGTGACCCTTCATGCGCTCGCGCGCGGCAGCTCTGATCTCTTTCATGGGATGACTCCTTTATGACAGGAATGGTTGTGTTCGGAGCAGGCGCTCCCGGATACGGAGCGCAGCATGGGCAGTATAGGTCAGGGCAGGGGACTTGTCATCCGTTGGAGGATGACATATGTTGTGAAAAAAATAACATGATGGCGGGGCCTGCCATATTTTCCTGTACAGCGGCCATTTTCCGTGCTAGTTGCGACAGCAACAAAAGTTTGGCGAAAAAATAAATTCGGGCCCCCTGCAGGAAATTCGGGGAATTTGGGCAAAAAAATATGCAAATCCAGCGTATTGCATTGCCATTTTTGAATTTGTTTTTTCCTCAAAAAAAAGATGGATTTTTCATAAAAAATTTCATAAAAAATAACCAGCCCAACGGATGGCCCCATTCCAAGATCCATGGAGAAAAATCTTCGTGAATTTTGGAGCAAACACTTGACGGCAGAGCAGGCTCTGCGTAATCTCGTTTCGTGCGTGGCTGTTTGTTTGGTCAAACAGTATTTTCTCCAGTGCGGCACGGCCCGCCAGACTCCGTGCCGCATTTTTCACCTCTGGCGACGCATACTTCTAGAGCGCACCACGCAGCCGTGGCCCTTCCTCCTCATGGCCCGGCGCTCCCCCGCCCGGTTCCGGGCGGGTTTTTTTTATGCCATCCGTCCGCCGTTCCCTTCTTCGGGGCCTGCTTGCGCCCCGTGCTGCCTCGCGCTATGCTGACCGGGCCTTTCGGCATAACCCAAGCCCGGCGGCGGCAAGCCGTTTCCTATGGATATTCATGATATTCGCGCCAAACTGGCAAAGGATGAACCCACCATCGGCACCTGGCTGCAGCTGCCTTCCGCCGATGTGGCGGAGCTGATGGCCCGTGCCGGCTATGACTGGGTGGCGGTGGACATGGAGCATGGTTCCTTCGGCCGCACCGGCCTGCCCGACATCTTCCGTGCCATCCAGTGCGGCGGGGCTGCGCCCTTTGCCCGTTTGCCCATCGCTTCCAAGACCGCCATCAAGGCCGCGCTGGAGGCGGGCGCACAGGGCCTGATCTTTCCCATGATAGAGAGCCGGGAACAGCTGGACCAGGCCATCAGCTGGGCCACGTATCCCGGCCACGACGACGGCCGTCGGGACGGAGAGCCCCTGCGCGAGAACCGCGGCGTGGGCTTTTGCCGGGCCAATGCCTTCGGCAGGGATTTCGATGCCTACATGCGGGATACGGCGCCCCGGATCTTCCTGGTGGCCCAGATCGAGCACATCCGCGCCGTGGAAGAGCTGGACGCCATCCTTTCCCAGCCGCGTCTGGATGCCATCATGGTGGGCCCCTATGACCTTTCCGGCTCCATGGGCCTGACGGGGCAGTTCGACCATCCTGATTTCAAGGCCGTCATGGCCCGCATCCATGAGGCCTGCCGGCGGCATCATGCCCGCATGGGCCTGCATGTGGTGCAGCCCGACCCCGAGGAGTTGCGCCGTCAGGTGGCGGCGGGCTGCCGCTTCATCGCCTACGGCATCGATTCGGTCTTCCTCTGGCAGGCGGCCGCACGGCCCGCCGGAGCGTAGGGCAGGGCATCGGGAGGAAGGCCGTGAAGGTGACTGTTTTCGGCGGTTCCGGTTTTTTGGGATCGCATATCTGTGACAAGCTCTCCGATGCCGGGCACGACGTGACCATCGTGGACGTGCGTCCTTCTCCCTGGCTGCGTGACGACCAGAAGGTGGTGGTGGGCAGCATCCTGGACGAGGACTGCGTGCAGGCCGCCGTGGAAGGGGCCGAGGTGGTCTTCAACTACGCGGGCATCGCCGACATCGGCGAAGCCAACGAGCGCCCCGTGGATACGGCCCGCCTCAACGTGGTGGGCAACGTCATGGTCCTGGAGGCCTGCCGTCGGGCCGGTACCGGGCGCTACATCTTTGCCAGCTCGCTCTATGTCTACGGCAAGTCCGGCGGCTTCTACCGGTGCAGCAAGCAGGCCTGCGAGATCTACATCGAGAATTACCAGGCCATGTACGGCCTGCCGTATACCATCCTGCGCTACGGTTCCCTGTACGGCCCCCGTGCCGACATGCGCAATGCCATCCACCGCTTCGTGCACGAGGCCCTGACCACGGGCAGCATCACCTATTACGGGACGCCCACGGCCCTGCGCGAGTACATGCATGTGGACGATGCCTCCTCCGCCACCCTCCATGTCCTGGGGCCGGAGTTCGCCAACCAGAACATCATCATCTCCGGCAACCAGCCCATGCGCGTGGCCGATCTGTTCAGGATGATCGGCGAGATGCTGGGCAAGGAGCTGGAGATCAGATACCAGAACGACCCCAACAGCGGGCATTATCAGGTGACGCCCTATGCCTTCATGCCCCGGATGGGCCGCAAGCTGGTGCCGCCGCTGACCGTCGACCTGGGGCAGGGCATCCTGCGCGTCATGGAAGAGGAACACCGCCAGATCCACCCGGAATTGCAGAGCCAGGGCGGCTATCTGGTATCCACCGACGACTGAGGCCGCACGTTTTCCGGCGGCCTGCCTGCCGGTGCCACCGGCGTGTGCCCGGCTCCGGGCTTTTCCCATGCGGCGCCAGGCCCGTCCCGGTCATGAAACGTCCGCCGGGGGCCGCGCCCGTCTTCCCGTCATCCCCTTGCCGGGCAGTCCCTGCCCAGGGAGAAGTTATGAACATCATCGCCATCATCCCCGCCCGCATGGGCTCCAGCCGCTTTCCCGGCAAACCTCTGGCCCTGATCCACGGTGTGCCCATGGTGGGCCATGTGGCCTTCCGCACGGCCATGAGCCGCTGCCTTTCCGCCACCTATGTGGCCACCTGTGACACGGTCATCGAAGACTACTGCAAGGAGGCGGGCCTTGCGTGCGTCATGACCGGCGACCATCATGTGCGCTGTTCCACCCGCACGGCCGAGGCCCTGCTCAAGATCGAGGCGGCCACGGGCCGGAAGGCGGACATCGTGGTCATGGTGCAGGGGGACGAGCCCATGGTGCTGCCCGGCATGATCGACGCCGCTGTGGAACCCATGCTCAAGGATCCTTCCATCAATGTGGTCAACCTGATGGCCGACATGGACACCCTGGAAGAGTTCGAGGACCCCAATGAGGTGAAGGTCGTGGTGGACCGCAACAGCGATGCCCTTTACTTCTCGCGCGAGCCCATCCCCTCCCGCAAAAAGGGGGCCGACAAGGTGCCCATGCGCAAGCAGGTCTGCATCATCCCCTTCCGCCGTGACTACCTGATCCGCTTCAACGAGATGGAGGAAAGCCCGCTGGAGATCTGCGAGTCCGTGGACATGATGCGCATCCTCGAACATGGGGAAAAAGTCCGCATGGTGCCCACCGATGCCCGCACCTGGAGCGTGGATACCCCTGAAGACCTGGCCCGCGTGACGCGGCTCATGGAAGGGGATGCCCTCATGCGGGAGTACGCGAAGTAGATGGATCTGCCGTCCCGCCTCCGGGCTGCCTGGGAAGAGCTCTGGATAGCCTGTTTCGCCTGGATACCCACGCCGCTGGGCCTGGCCCTGCGCTGGCTGGCCTGGCGCTGGCTCTTTGCCGGCTGCGGTTCGGTACGCTTCGGCACGGGCCTGAGCTTCGTGGGCTGTCGCCACATGCGGCTGGGCGATGCCGTCCGTCTGGGGCGGGGCTGCATCATCACGGCCGGGGACGGCGAACTTGTCCTGGGCGACCGCGTGTCCATCTCGCCCTATGCCCATGTGGCGGCCGACGGCGGGCGCATCGTCATGGGCAGGCATGTGGCCGTGGGCCCCGGCACGGTGCTGCGGGCCGCCAACCACTGTTTTTCCCGGCATGATGTGCCCATCCTGCAACAGGGGCACCATCCGGGCGAGATCGTCATCGGGGACGATGTCTGGATCGGGGCCAACTGCGTCATCACGCCCGACGTGCATATCGGCCGGGGCGCTGTGGTGGGCGCGGGCGCCGTGGTCACCCGTGATGTGGCTCCCTTCACCATCGTGGGCGGTGTCCCGGCACGTCCCATCGGTCACCGCGACCGCAGCGGATGCCCGGAACGCCGGTAGCCCCGGGGCGGGAGTGCCCGGCGTCCCCGCATCCCCGGTATTTTTCCTGACCGGCAGGCGGTGTGTGCCGTCTTCCGGCTCCGGCCCGCAAGGCTCGCCCGCTTTGGCGGCGGGGCGCGGGCCTGTCCCCGTATCCTTCCTGTACGGCGTCGTCCCCGGCGGCGCGAACAAGGAGTCTGCATGGCCCTGAAATGTCTTGTTTTCGACTGTGACGGCGTGATCCTCGACAGCGTGCCGGTCAAGACGCGCGCCTTTGCCCGTCTGGCCGAGCCCTACGGCGAGGAGGCCCGCGACCGCTTCGTCATGTACCATACCGTGCACGGCGGCGTGAGCCGTTACAAAAAATTCGAATGGTTCTTCCGCGAGATCCTGGACAGGGAGATCACGCCCGCCGAGTCCGAGGAGTGGGGCAGGCGCTTTGCCGAATACGCCCTGGACGAAGTGCGCCGCTGCGAGCTCATCCCCGGCATCGCCCGGGTGCTGGAACACTGGCAGGGCAAACTGCCGCTCTATGTCTGCTCCGGCGCACCGCACGAAGAACTGAACTTCATCCTCAAGGAACGCGGCCTGGACAGCTGCTTTACGGGCATCTACGGCTCGCCGCCGTCCAAGGCCAAGCTGCTGGCCATGATCGTGGACAAGGCCTGCGTCCTGCCTGACGAGGTGCTCATGGTGGGCGACGCCTCCACGGACCGCAATGCCGCCGAAGAGGTGGGCACCCTGTTCTACGGCACCGGGCCTGATCTCAGGGGCGGGGATTTCCCCAGGGGGCCTGATCTGACCGGGCTCGATGCCTGGATCGCGGAGCATGTGGAATGATGCGGCGTCCCGTTCGTTTTCTGTGGCTGGTGTGCCTCATGGCACTGGCTTTCGGCCTGAGTGCCTGTCAGGAAGAGAGCGTCCCCAAAGCGGCGCTGGACAAGGAGACCGCGTCCGCCGTGGTGGCGAAGGCCGCCGCCGGTCTGCAGGCGCCGGAGGCTCCGGCCCCGGCAGAGGAAGCGGCCGCGGCCGCCAGGGTGCTGGATGCCGGTAATGCCGTCTGGCGCTGGGCCGATGTGGCGGGCATCCATGCCGGTCATCTGCTGCGGCAGGCCGAGGACTATATGCGTACCTGGCTGCTGGGCAAGGAGCCGCAGCGCCCTGCGGAGCTGGACGACAGGCCCGCTGTGGAAAGATCCGTGTGGGGCGAGGCCGATGCCGCCCGTTTGCGGGATCTGATGGCCACCATGCGGCGGACGCTGACCAGCATGGAAAAGCTGGGCACGGCGTTCCGCAAGTACGCCCTGGACGACAGCATCGTGGACGACGGCGCGCAGGGCAAGAAGCTGCTGCGTCGCCTGCAGGACGCGCATGCCGAGTTTTCCAGGGCCCGTGATGCCCTGCTGGTGCTGGTGCGTGACCGCAGCCGCCAGGCCGAGGACGTGCTGCTTCAGGGCAATCCGCTGAAAGAAGCCATCAGCTCGGCCCGCTTCCTGTTCAGCCGCTTCCTGCTGGGCGGCATCCTGCTGCGCGAGGGCAATCCCGACACCGTGGCCGTGGCGGGCTGGCGCAAGGAGATGGAAGAGGCCCTGGCCGTGGCCCGTAGCCACACCCGGGGCATGACGGAAGAAGAGCGGCGTCTCTGGCAGGCTTTTCTGGACAAGGCCGATCTCTTCCCCCGCACCGTGGCCCAGGGACAGGAGGATGCGTTCAGCAATGCGACGCGCCGCCAGCTCAATCTGGTGCTGCAGGAAGCCCAGGAAGCCTATAATGCGTTCGTGGAAGCCCATAACAGGCGGGATGCCGCATCCCGGTAGATGCTGACGACGCCCCCAAGGACAGCCCCCTGCCGGGAGGATGGCTACAGAAGAAGGACGTCCTGCTACTGCGGGGCGTCCTTTTTTTGCTGGTGCGGAGGCTCCGGCCCTTCCCGGGCGTAGAGCGATGGAGACAGGCTGCGGGAAACGCGCCAGGCAAAGGGGGGCGGCCGGTCTCCGGGGAACGGCCGCTGCCCGCTATCGGGACCGTCGGGCATGAAGAACGGCAGAATGCCGTTTTCAGGATACCGGCATATCATTCCAGATAGTGGAAAATAAGGAAGCTCTTTCCCGGAAAGGAAAAGGGCAGGGCATTCGCCTGCCTGCCGGGAATCAGCGGGACAAAACAAAAGACCACCCGCCGGCGGGTGGTCTTTCTATGTTCAGGGAGGCAGACAGGGCTTAGTCCGGGTACTCCACATGGGCCAGGGCCAGGCCCTGCGGCGGGGCCGTGGGGCTGGGCAGGGCGCGGCGGTCGGCGGCCTCAAGGATGGCGGGGATCTGGTCGGGGCGCAGCTTGTGGCGGCCGCAGGCGGCCAGCAGTCCGGCCATGTTACGGACCATCTGCTTCAAAAAACCGTTGGCCGTGACGGTCAGGCGCAGGCAGGGCAGGTAGGGCGGCATGAACTCCACGGGCGGCAGTTCCGTCAGTGTGGCGGCCTGGAGCTCGCGCACCGTGCTTTCCATCTCGGTGCCCGCGTTCTGGAAGCTGGCGAAGTCATGCCTGCCCAGCAAAAAGGGCAGGGCCGCGCGCATGGCCCCGGCGTCCAGGGGGCCGCTGCGCCAGACGAAGGGCGCCAGCCGGGGCGGCACGAAGCCTTTCTCCTGCCAGAAGTCATACACATAGGTCTTGCGCAGGGCGCTGATGCGGGCATGGAAGTCGGGGGCGGCCTCCTGCCAGTGCAGGACGCGCACGTCCGCAGGCAGCAGGGCATTGAGGGCGTGACGCCAGTCCAGACCGGGGCGGCGGGGCACATCGCAATGGGCCACCTGACCGTGGGCATGGACGCCCGCATCGGTGCGACCGGAGCCGAACACGCGCACGGGTCGCCCGGCGATGCGGCCCACGGCGGCTTCCACGGCGGCCTGCACGGTGGGCGGCGGGGTGGGGATGTCCTGGATCTGCCAGCCGCAGTAACGGCTGCCGTCATAGGCCAGCAACAGCCTGAGACGCATGGTGGAAGAAATGTCCGGCATGGAGGCTTTGGGGTTGATGTGGAAGGAAAGAAGGGCGGCGGGGCCGCAGCCCGGCCTGGTGACGGTCAGGTGCCTGCCCGGAAGCCTTTTCCCGCAGGGAAGGGACCGGCATCCGCAACTCTTGGGCTTGATGCCGGGGAAGGGCGTTTTCCCATCCCCTGCCGAGGTGGAAGACCATGGCCTGCCGGGCTCTCACCGGGGCGCGTTTTTGAGGGGCAGGGCGCATCCGGAGAGGGACAGGGGCCGGGGAAAG
Source organism: Desulfovibrio piger (assembly GCF_951793255.1). Classification (NCBI taxonomy): domain Bacteria; kingdom Pseudomonadati; phylum Thermodesulfobacteriota; class Desulfovibrionia; order Desulfovibrionales; family Desulfovibrionaceae; genus Desulfovibrio; species Desulfovibrio piger. Next base: position 498,527 of record NZ_OX636706.1, on the reverse strand, counting down.
GGCCCTTCTTGCGTCATGCACAGGAGGTCCCTTTCCCGCAGCCCTTTCCCCCGGTCAGTTTTGCAATGATGCCTGGCGGCGGGCGGCGTGGTTGACGGGCCCGCAGCCCTTGCCGGGCGCGTAGCTCTTGCGCAGGGCAAGGTTGAGGAATTCCTGGGCGCGGGTCACGGCCACCTGCAGGGGCAGGCCGTGGCCAAGGCCGGTGGCGATGGCGGCCGACAGGGTGCAGCCGGTGCCGTGGTTGTTGTTGGTCTCCACCTTGGGCTGGGGCAGGAACTTGGGCGCCTGTCCGGCCTGGCAAAGGCAGTCCGTGACCACGATGGAGCTTTCCATATGACCGCCCTTGATGAGCACGGCCTTGGCGCCCATCCTGATGAGCGCCTCACCGGCGGCAGCGGCGTCATCGGCGCAGCTGATGGTCATGCCGGTGAGCATCTCGGCTTCGGGGCGGTTGGGGGTCAGCAGGTCGCAGCCGGGGATCATGCGTTCCTTGAGGGCCTCCACGGCATCCTCACGCAGCAGGCGGCTGCCGCTCTGGCTCACGGAAACAGGGTCCACCACCAGCGGGAAGCTGCGGTCGCGCAGGGCGTCGGCCAGGGCGTTGATGATGCCGGCCGAGAACAGCATGCCGGTCTTGGCGGCGTGCACGGGAAAACCGTCCAGCACGGCGCGCAGCTGCAGCACGACGAATTCGGGCTCGGGCGCGTGGATGCCGGTGACGCCCAGGCCGTTCTGGGCGGTCAGGGCCGTGATGACGCTCATGCCGTAGCCGCCTAGGGCCATGATGGTCTTGAGGTCGGCCTGGATGCCGGCACCGCCGCCGGAATCGGAACCGGCAATGGTCAGGATGTTGGGGGTGCGCATGGATATCTCCTGTTCTGTGATGGCGGTCTGACGGCCGTAGGACACAAGCGGCCGGACAGCAGGGTTATACGCTGCCTCAGGGCACGGCGCAATGCCGGGCGTCAGGCCGGGCGCGCCGTACCGTCGGCACGAAAAAAGGGCAGGGAAGATCCCTGCCCTTGTGCGTGGCTATGGAGCGGTGAGCGCTACACTTCGTCGATGCTGGGAGCACCGGCGATGGGCTTGCGGCCCAGAGCTAGGAAGGCGACCAGGCTGACGACGGCCACGATCACGCCGATGATGTCGGCGATCTCGATGCCCATGCCAAAGCCCATCTTGGGCTCATAGCAGATGTAGGAGATACACACGGCCGTCATGAAGGTGGCGGGCACGGTGCAGATCCAGTGCAGACGATGCTTGCGGTACAGGTAGGCGCCGGAGGCCCAGAGCATGATGGCGGCCAGGGCCTGGTTGGCGAAGCCGAAGTAACGCCAGATCACGTTGAAGTCCACGAAGTTCAGCACCACGCCGATGGCGAAGATCGGGATGGCGATGGCCAGACGGGCCGGGATGGCGGACTGCTTGAAGTTGAACATTTCGGCGATGGTCAGGCGGGCGGCACGGAAGGCCGTGTCACCGGAGGTGACGGGCAGGGCCACCACGCCCAGGATGGCCAGCACGCCGCCGACGGGGCCCATGAGGGCGCGGGCGGTCTCGTTGACCACGTTGGCGGGACCGCCGGCAGCGGCCAGGGCTTCGGGGCTGGTGTAGAAGGTCATGCCCACGGTGGCCCACACGAGGCCGATGAAGCCTTCGGCCACCATGCCGCCGTAGAACACGGCCTTGCCCTGCTTTTCATTGGACAGGCAGCGGGACATCAGGGGCGACTGGGTGGCGTGGAAGCCGGACAGGGCGCCGCAGGCGATGGTGATGAACACCAGCGGGAAGATGGGCAGCTGCTGGGGATGGTTATTGGGGAAGGAGGCCCAGTTGTAGAACTCGCAACCGTTGGTGAACATGGTCACGGTCATGCCCACGGCCATGATGATCAGCACGGCGCCGAACAGGGGGTAGAGGCGGCCGATGATCTTGTCGATGGGCAGGATGGTGGCCAGGAAGTAGTAGGCGAAGATGACGGCGACCCAGAACATCTGGTCCATGTAGTCGGGGGTCAGCTTGGCCAGCAGGCCGGCGGGAGCGGCCACGAAGACCACGCCCACGAGCAGCAGGAGGATGACGGCGAACACGCGCATCACCTGCTTGGCCACGTTGCCCAGGTTGTAACCCACGATGGTGGGCACGTTGGCGCCCTTGTAACGCACGGAGAGCATGCCGGAGAAGTAGTCATGCACGGCACCGGCGAAGATGGTGCCGATAACGATCCACAGCAGGGCGCTGGGGCCGTACAGGGCGCCCAGGATGGGGCCGAAGACGGGGCCCACACCGGCGATGTTCAGCAGCTGGATGAGCCAGACCTTCCACATGGGCATTTCGACGTAGTCGACGCCGTCGGCCATGGTCTTGGCGGGGGTGGGGCGGTTTTCGTCCGCACCGAAGATTTTGGCGACGATGGAACCGTAGATGATGTAGCCCACGATGAGGCCGGCTACGGCAAGAAGAAAGTAAACGTAATTCGGCATAGTATCCGCTCCCTCTGCGGCTATTCCGGTTAAAAGGTGAAAGCGGCAGCCGTGCCTTTGGCGTCCGGCTGCCCATTGTTAGTAGGGGTTCGTGATTAGCATGGCGAAAGGGGGGCGTCAACAGAGGGAAATGCTTTTTTCCCGCTGCCGGTGCGGCTGCCGGGGCGTCCATGCCCGCCGGGGAAGAGAGGGTTTTTTCGGAAAAACAGGCAGTTGGCACGATTTTTGTTTCAGGCTGTCCCCCGGGGCGGCTGGAGCGCATTCTCCAGGAACAAAAACTTCGGGCCATGCAGGGGCCCAAGGCGCATCGGGCCCGCCGGGCAGCGGCGGGGAGGGCAGCGCAAAATGCCTTCACAGCCGTGTGCCGGGATGCTAGCATGCCCACAGCCTGCCGTACCGTCGGCAGCGAGTTTTTATGGGCGTGCCTTCCCGCCGCCCGGAGGTCCTGCATGAAACTGGAAACCAAGGCACCGGTGCAAAGCCGGTTCGCTACCCCCGCCTCCGCGTCCCCGTCCGGCGGACGGCTGGATGACCTGCCCGCCCCCAGGACGTCACGCGGCGGACACAAGCTGGGCTGTCTGGCCCTGCTGGCCCTTTTGCTGGTGGCCGGGGCCGCCGTGTGGCTGACCCGTGACGATGCCACCCGCGATGCCTGGCGCAAGGACGCCGTGACCTGGCTGGATGCGAAGCTGGAAGGCACGGCCCTGGCGCCCCTCATGAACCTGCTGCGCGAGACGCCTCCCCCGCCCCCGCCGTCGGTGGCCACGCCCGCCACGGAGCCGGGCACGCTGGCCGGTCCCACGGTGCAGGGGACGGTCAGTGCCCTGGTCAGGACGGACTTCGTATCCCCCGGGGCCGTCGCGCCCGTCCCCGCAGGGCAGGAGGTGCCAAAGCGCCAGTATCCTGCGGACAGCCGTGTGCAGCCCGCTTTCGTGGATGACCTTGCCGGACATGTGCTGGAGCGCTTCCAGGGCAGCGGTCTCGATCTGAGCCTGCCGTCCCTCAACCAGCGCTACGGCGTCAAGCTGACGGGCCTGGCCGGCGGCAGCCGCGCCGCGGTGCTGCGCTATGCCTTCCATCCCGACATGCTGCGCAGCCTGTACACCATCTATGCCGACCGCTTCCTGGACAGCCTTGACCGCCAGTGCACGGAACGCAACTGGAGCGACCTGCAAAAGCGGCAGCTGCACATGGCCCTTGCCGGGCGTCTGAACGCCTGGGCCGCTGCCCTGGACGGCGTGGCCGCCGTACCGGACCTGAGCGCACGGCTGGCCGAGAGCGAGCGCCTGTTGCAGGAATCGTTGGACATCTACGGCCGCATGGCCGGCACGGTGTTCGAGCTGGACGAGGCCCGGCAGCGCAACGATGCCGCCGCCATCGCCACGGCGCAGCTGCGGGTGGACGACATCACGGGCCGCTACCGTCAGGCCATGGATGCCCGAACGGCGGCCCAGCATGCTCTGGTGGGCGACATCCGCCGTCATGCCGGTGCCGCCCTGGATGACGACAGCCTGCTGTTCGTGGCCCAGTGGGTGGGCCGCCGCCTGCAGCAGGACAGCAAGGCCCTGGCCACCGTCCGCGCCGGTTCCGCCGCGTTGCGTGACATGGCGGGCCGTTGCACCCGGATCGCCAGCGGCAAGGCGGCTGCGGAACAGCCTGCGGCCCCTGCCGTCAATGATGTTCCCCTGCGGCCCGGCCCCAAGCAGGCCCGGCCCCGTCCGGCGGCAGCTCCGGCACTTCCGGCTGCGGCCGGCGGGAGCGCGCCTGTTGCCCCGGCTGTTCCGGTAGCGGCACCGGCGGTCGCTCCGCAAGGGACTGCTCCGGCGGCCCTGCCCGCGCAGGGGCCTGCCGTCGGCGGGACGGTCACGCCTCCGGCCCTCGCGGCCCCGCAAACACCTGCGGCGCCCGCGTCCGTGCCCATGCCTGCGGCCCAGCCCCCGGCAACGGGAGGCGCTTCGGCCGGCGGTCCCGTGCTGCCCGCACCGGCCCCGTCCCGTTAGGGAGACGACGTCCGGCCCGTTCCCGCAAGCAGGGGAGCGGGAAGGGCGGAGGCAGGGCGGTATGGCAGCCGTCTCCGGTCATACGGCCATGCGGGAAGGATGTCCTTTCGCGGCAGGCTGGATCCGGCCGGAGTCCCGGCAGTTTCATGATGCGCGGCGCGATAACTCACCAGGCAGCGGCGCGATAAGTTCTTCCAAAAGCCTACTACATATTTGTCAACAAAATTACAAAAAAGCGAAGGGCGAGGGAAACCCCTCGCCCTTTCTGTTTACGGTCTATTCGGTCTCGTTTTCGCGCTCAGCGAGTACGGCTGTCAGCCTGCCCCGGCTGATCTCGTAATATTCTGGAGATAGCTCCATACCGATATAGCTCCGGCCCGTCCTGATACATGCCTCGCCCACGCTCCCGCCACCCATGAATGGATCCAGGACAGTCGCCTGTGGAGCCGCCACAGCCAGCAGGTCTTCGATGAGCTCCACCGGCTTGCTGGTCAGATGCACTTTTCTGGCGGCAATCACAGGGTAGCCATACACGCCCGGCAAGCAGGCTCGCGTATGGGCAATGAAGCGCCCCTTGACGGCGAACAGCACATATTCGCACTGCTGACGAAACTTGCCGATTTGCGGGCGGGCACTCCGCTTGTCCCAAGGCACGATGCCCAGCCATTTCCACCCTGCGGCTTGCACGGCATCACTCAAGGCCGGAAGTTGCCTCCAGTCAGTGAACACCATGAGCGGTGCACCTTCGCGGGCAATACGCCAGCATTCGCCGAGCCACAGCGTACACCACATGATCCAGCTATGCTGGTCCTTGGAATCGCCCAGCATGGGCGGGTATTGTTTCTTTGTTCCACTAGACTGATATTTTTGTGCCGGGTCGGCCTGTCGTGCCCCCAGAGTGACGCCTCCGCTGGAATACGGCGGATCGGTGAGGACCGCGTCCACGCTTGCCTCAGGCAAGGTTGTGAGGACGCGCAGGGCATCCCCCTGATAGAGCGAGATACCGTCCGTTTGAAAGTGAGAATCCATATATTTCTTCTTCAAAACGGGGCTCGTGGCCCTCATCGCTGGAACTCTCGGTTCTCAGGAGTCAAGCGGCATGGGGAAAACGCGCCTTCCCTCGCGCGCCATGATGCAGGCTCCCACAGCATACGCCTGCTGGGGCAGGATGCCGTTCCCCAGAGCCTTCAGGCGTCTGCGCCATTCAGGAAGAACCCGCCGGGGAACGGGCGGGGTATTTACGGGATAGTCCAGCCCTCCGGCACACCCATCATCCACTCGATAAAGGACGGGGCCGGGATATGCGTGCCGGACGGCTTCGCGGCTTTGCCCGACAATCCGTATTCCAAGCCAAGCAAGTATGCCGAAAGGTTGGTCGACTTCTCCCACGATTCTTTGGAGCGGAGATAGAAGCCTACGCTCTGGGTCAGGGCCGTTACCGTGGGGGAAGGCAACAACAAACACGCGTTCGCGCCGATGAGGGGCACCAAGGGCGGCTGCGGAAAGCACTTCCCATTCCGCATCATACCCGATCTCGGCCAAATTTTGCAGGACGATCTCAATTCCCCTGGCGAGCAAGCCCCGGACGTTTTCGATGATGACGTACCGGGGACGTATTTCTCCGATGAGTCGTGCGTATTCGAGCCACAGGCCGCTGCGCGTGCCCTTCTTGATTCCCGCATGTTTCCCTCCCTGGGATACGTCCTGACAGGGGAAGCCGCCGCAGAGCACATCCACGGGCGGCAGTTCAGAGCCTTTCAGAGTATTCACATCCTCATAAAGAGGAATGTCCGGCCAGTGACGTGCGAGTACCGACCGACAAAATGGATCAATCTCGCAAAACCATTGATGCCTGAATCCCGCCCAGCTCAGGCCAAGGTCACACAGACCGGCTCCGCTGAACAGGCTGCCCACTTTCAGCATGACAAAGCTCCTGTGGACGCTCTGGACGTTCCGAATTGGGGCGCGTGGCCCGCAGAATGAAGAAGTTCTTGCATCGCCCGCAGCGAAACTCAAGCTCGACGGCTTCCCCCTTGGCAATAAGCTTGTTGCAGTACGGGCACCTGATTTCCGGCAAATCTCTCTTGTTCATAGTGTCAAAAGCGTTGCGCCCCGCGAATAATCCGCCTATTCTGCCTTTTGTCTCACCCCGAGACGACCGACAGGCGGATACTCTGCAAGCGGCTGCCTTCCGCTTGTGGGGCCGTGGTCCGGTATGGTCCTTGCCGGGCCGGTGGGGGCGTGTGGAGCGCCCCCGCCACTGTCAAATCTTGTCCAGCCGCAGGCCGGGTGCGGCGTTGACCGCTTTCTTCTTCAGCCTGTAGCGCGTGTGCTGATAGACGCGCAGTAGCATGGTCGGGTCAGCATGGCCCATGACCTCCGCCACCGCTTTCACGTCCGCGCCATGTTCCAGGGCTTCCGTGGGCATGGCATGACGCAGGCTGTAGGGCGTTATGCGCCGCGTGATGCCCGCCGCTTTGCGGGCCTGGTGCCAGGCATGGCCTATGCAACGCACCTGTCGTCCTTGCCAGTGGATGACCCACGGGCAGCTCCGTTTTTCGTCTTCCTCTTTCCACGCCCGCAACAGGGGCAGAATATCGTCCCGAATAGGGACGATTCTGCTGTCTTCCTTCGCACCCTTGGCCGCGTTGGGCATCCTCATGTAGCCCGCCGTCAGTTCCACGTCCGCCCACGCGAGCCTGAAAAGCTCGCTGGGGCCTATGCGCGGCCCTGCGGCCATGCCAAGGACAATCACACGCCGGATATGCGGCGCGGCCATTTTGTACATGCGCGCAGCCTCGGCTCGCGTGGGCGGATCGATGCGCCGAGCCCTGGGACGATGCAGCCGGAAGCCTGCCAGAGGCGACGCAGGCAGGCGGCCCGTCTCCACGGCCCAGGTCAGGACGGTACGCCACAGCCGGACGCGGTGGTGCGCTGTGGTGGCCATGACGCCGCGCCCCCTCTGGGCGGCCAAAAACTCCTGCATCTGGGCCGCGCCCCCCCGGCGGGCTTGCCAGCCCCCGAACAGGGCCAGCAGCTGATTGAGATGATATCGGGTACTGGTGCGGGTCACATCCCGTGTGATCTGGTGTGCCAGATAATCCTCTGCCAGTTGGCGGGCCGTCATGGTGGCCCGTTTGTGTTTTGTTGTCATATGACCTCCTTGTGGGAGGCCATTGCATCAAAATGCGTATACCTCGGCCAGAGAGGCGGGGAATGGGCGCGGGAAAAGTACGTCATGGATGGCATGCATCATGGCACGGGCAGCACGTTGAGGATGCAGCCCACCCACACCCGTCCCCATGCCCGGGATGGCCACACACTCCAACCCGGCCGCCAAAGCACAGCGCACGGCAGCCCGTGTGGCCAGATAGGCCGGCTCCGCCGTCTCCAGGCCGCGTGGCACGCGCATGGTCGGTGCACTGATGCACCAGCGGATGCGCGGGTGCCCGGTCTCCACCAGCAATGCCTGCCCCACCAGCAGCTCACCGCCAGTCTGTTCCCGGATCATCCGTTGCAGACGCTGCTGGAGTTGCGGACCGAAATACTGCGTATAGAGGGCATCCAGGCCGCCATCCATAAATCCGAACGAATTGGCCGGGCTGACCACAGCAGCCACGTCCAGGGAGAGGATACTCCCCTCCACCACGCGCACAGTGCGGGACAGGTCCTCGCTGATATGCTCTCGCCATGCCTTAGCCAAGTAAGGCTGCACTGCACAAAGGATAATTTCCATATCTTCCCCCATTACAAAGCCCCCCGCAGCTCAGGTGGGAGCTGCCTGCGGGTTCGTTCTGATTCATAGGATGTCCGGCAGTGATCCTTGTCTCCCAGCCATGCCGCCATTTTATCCAAGCAGCGGCATGGCCAGGAGCGCACGCCATCTTTGTGCCAGCGCCAGCAGCGTGAACTCAGCGTTTCGTCAGGCCAGCCACCGATGGCCGCATTCACAAGCTGGTCGCAAGCCACGAGCAGGTTGTGGAGGTAACTGGGCATCAGATAGCCTTCACATCTTCCACGGTCTGCGCGGCGGCCACGGCAGCCTTGCGCTGTCCGCCAATGGCCATCTGGGTGGCCTTGTGGTTCAGCGCGGCCGCATAGATGGGCAGGAAGGTCTCAGCGGTCAGTTGCAGGATGACCAGCTCTCCCTTGCTGTCAGCCGTGTGGTTACGGTAGGCATTCCAGGGCGTGGTAGTAGGGATACCGCCATCGCTGGCCGTCGCGAGCTGCATGGATACGGCCGCGTCGGCGAAGTTCTGCTGGTCAAAGCTGTCGTAGGAGAAGTGCAGCAGCTCAGGCGTGCCGGTATCCGGCGGGGTGGCCTCGCACTCGAATCCGGCCATGATGGCGGAAGAGGTCTCGGCGTCGATGGCGGAGAGCTTGCGGGCTTTCACGTTCTCCAGGGAGTTGTAGGCTTCCTCGGCGGCTGCTGCTTCGGCTTCCAGCCGTCTTTTCTCCTCTTCCCACAGGGCCACATACGGCACGACCTGCTCGTCATAATCCTCAGCAGTCAGCGGCTTGTTGGGGCCGTCCGTCCACTCGGTATGGCCAGTGTCCCCACGCCATTGCAGGGCATGCAGATTTTCGGGAGCCACATAGGTAAAAACGAGGGTCGCGCCATCGACGATGATCAAATGGTCAGCGGGAACTACGGTAACTTGAGGCATGGAAAAGCTCCTGGTTATGCCGCATGGCGGCGATTAAAAATGTCTTTCCGGCACTGTCGGCGCCACGACGTTGAGCGTGGAGCAGATGCCTGGGCATAATCATACTGCGAATGTTGGTAAGTTCCATACGGGCGGAAATAATCGAGGTACATATGCATCAGGTGATAATGTCGTTGCATCTACTAGCCAGACAGGGGGGTCTCAGTCGCACACGCACAGCCTGTCCGGGGTCAGCTCCGAGGCCGCAGACAGCCTTCCGCCGTACTACGCCGGACATTATGTGATCCGCGTCTGAGCCCCGGTAGACGTGGGGTTGAGGGTGACGGCCGGGTGTTTCCGGCACTGTGGGTGAGACCACGTTGTCCACTAAGCAGATGCCAAGCCATACACATGGTTATCGCAAGGTCACATCGTGGAGCGGCTGGCACGGCAAAAATGACGGCAATGACTGCAAACCGCCGAGAGACGGACAGCCCACTGATGCCTCGGGCGGTTCCCAGGCGCATACTCATGCGTTGTCGGGAGCCAAATCCGGGTCGGCCAGCACGCTCCCGCCATACTATGCACTCACCTACATCATGCGCATCGCATGATGTAGGACAGGGCGTAATAGGGAGGCAGGTTTGAGGCGCTGCCAGACTCGGCCCCGGACAGACTATGCGTATGGGCTTGGGAGCCGCCTGTTGCATCAGTCGTTTGTTTTCCGGAGTTCGCACTGCCTTTGGCTTCTGCAATATTGCCATAAGTGCCCTTGTCGAACGTATGAGTATGTCTTGGCATCTGCGCCACGCTCAAGGTCGTGCTGCCGACAGTGCCGGAAACACCTGGTCATGGTCCCGCAGACCACGCCTGCCGCCGGATCAGGCCGTCCGCATGATGTACGAAAGGGCATAATACGGAGGCAGGGAGGACGCCTCCCCAGATGCTCCATCCAGCGTGTGCGTATGGGGTTGAGAGCCACCGGCAGCCCCTGTCTGTCTCTGTCCTGCGACCTCGCTCCGCTGGCTACCTCCTGCCGCATTTGTCGTGCCCGAAGTGGTACTGTGGCTGTGAGAGGGCATCTGCTCCGCGGTAAGCGTCGTGGCCCCGACAGTGCCGGAAATACTGTGGCTATGGGTCTCAGAGCCGCCGGTGGAGCCAGCCGTATGCTCATCGGAGGCGCCCAAAATCATGCGCCCGCGCAGATCCGGCACGGTGCCGCCTTTGCCGTCGCTGCCACCGTCACAGAGTATCCAGTCCTCACGGGCCTCTGTCTCCCCGGGCATGATGGCCCGACGGCCATCGCTCCCGCCGAAGGTCACGCCGTCGATGGCAACAGGGAGGCGCGGCGGGAATATTGTCCAAGGATCGATATTTCCGATGGCCTCGATCAAGCCCGCGACCTTCTCCTGCAGTGCCGAAAAATCATCGGAGCTCACACCACCCAAGGTTTCAAGATCAAGAGGATCACTCCCCCCCGGGGCATGAGTATCGGCATGGGAGGGCAAGATGTCCTTACGCAGCTTGGGGCCTGCCCCGTTGTTGGCGAACAGGCGGCGGATGATTCCGGGAAACGACATGGCTGACCTCCTACTTGCAGCGGACCAGGATGTCCCGATCCGTGGCGACTTCGATGTTCCAGGTGATTTTCGTGCTGGTCTGGCCCTTGCTGCCGACCTCGGCGTACTGCTCGCCGATCATGCAGGCGACGCCGTCCAAAAAGACCTCCAGCGCCACGCTGCCCACCTCATACTGCGGCACCGTGAACTGCGTGCTGGCCGCGATGGCCGCCGAGCGGCTCCCGGCAAGGGAGCGCAGCTCGGCAGCCTGGGCCACGCGGAGGGAGTCCGGCAGCATACCGATTTTGTTACCTTTGGCATCCTTGATGATATACGACACAGGACTCCCTCCCTGCCCCCTAGACGGCGGCTTTTTCGAAGACGATGCCGTTGGGGTTCATATCCGCGGGGATCTCGCCGCCATTCTCGATGATGGCCACCATACGGCCGGAGTAGTAGGTCTTGCCGTTGATGATCGCGGTATCACCGGTGGCGGAGATGCCGTTGAGGACGTCGGCATTGGCGTGCTCGTGGGCCTTGGCCATAGCGGCTTCAACGCCTTCCTTGCCCTGGATGTCGGTCCACTTGACGACCAGATCCATGCTTTCGGCTTCGGCGATCTTCACCCACCGTGCGCCGTCGTAGATGTACTGGGCAGCACCGGAGGTAACGGTCGCATCAGCCGTGGCATCCTTGACCCAGCACAGGTCCCCCTGCTTCGGGCTCTCCAGACCGTCACGGGCAGCGATGTCGTTGACGATATGGCAGGGGACCTTGCCGCTGATAGCGGTTTGCAGTGAGGCGAGCTTGGTTTCGACATTGCTGCCATCGTTCGTCTTGACCTGTTCAGCGGTGGTTTCGGGCAGGATGGTGTTCTTCTGCGCGTCAAGCAGTTTAACCTTAATGAGTTCAGCCATGAGTTTTCTCCTTACTCATGAGAGGGTTTGTCGATATAGGCCACGTTCGCGGCCACGTCCTCGAGGCGTGTCTCCAGCGCGTCCACGCGCTCGGCGATGCCCTCCGGCACCTCCACGCCCTCCAGCTTCGGCTGGATGCTGTAGGCCCGCACCAGCACCCGCATCTCGCTCCCGGCCGGAGCAGCGAAAAGCAGGCGGATCGCGGTCGATTCCAGCGCGTCAGCCGAAGAAATTTCCTCGTACTGCTGGCCCGGATAGCAGGCCACGCCGTCCCAGAAGACATCCAGCAGATGTTTTCCCGGCGCATAGGTCAGGCCCTCCGGCAGGGTCAGCGCGCCGCCTTCCTCCACGGGCGCGTCCAGCGTCCAGACGGCCTCCCGGTTGCGGCGCAGGTCTTCCACCACGCCCGCGATTTGGAGCAGTTCCAGCCGCGAGGCGTAGCCCGCCTCGCTGACCACGATCTCCACGTCCGCCGTGCCGGACATGATGATGGGCACGGACAGCTCATGCGTGGTGGCCTGTCCCAGCACGGATTTCAGCTTGTAGAACGGGGCATGGTTGCCGTAGGCGTAGAGCACGGGCTCGCCGTCGTCCTCCAGCGGTTCGGCCCAGACGCCGAACTCGCGTATCCAGAAGCCGCCTTCCGTGGTCGGGATGACGATATGGACCCAGCAGATGTTGGGGTCTTCCTCGTCCTGCGACAGGCTGTCGATGGGGCGGCGGTAGACCTCATGCACCAGCGCCACGGCATCATCAGTTGGCACGGGGACTTCGCCGTCACCATCGCCCACGGCAATGACGCTGAGACGGACGGGCTTGCCCGCGGCATGGGCGGCGGCTTCCAGCGCCGCGCCGGCACGGGTGAGCAGACAAAAATATTCGGGGGTGTCGGTGGCGACGCCGCCCACTTCGGGCAGGTCGTCCGTGCCGCCGGGAACGACGGCTCTTACGGTTGCGGACATACGCGACTCCGGGTCATGGTCAACAGGGCAAGGGCAACGCGGCCGCGCGCCGCGGGCACAGGCCGCGGCGGCGTAAAGGGACGGAGGCGGCCGCGCGAGCAGATCAGGCTTACGAAGGCGATGCGCGGACGCGCGGGGGCCGCCGGCTCCGGCGGAAAATGCAGGCGCACGCGACTCAGGGTGCGCATGATGCCGGCCGTCGCCACATGGACGCGGGCGGGCGGCACAGGTTTTGGCGGGAACCAGAGGCGCACGCGGTTCAGGGTGCGCATGACACCCGCCGTGGCCACGGCTATGGGAAGGGGCCTGCGGGTGAAGGTCTCAAGGCATTCAAGCCAGCTGCGCACGTTCTTGTAGTCGAGGATCAGCCGGACGGCGCTGGTCATGCCCGATTCGTCCAGACCAAGTTCGCTCACGTCCAGACGCACGCGGAAGAAGAAGGGATCGCCGCCATAGGCGAACCACTCTTTTATGCTCGCCTCGGTGGGCAGCGCCGTTTCCAGCGCCGTGCGCACGGCCCAGGGCGTGCCCTTGTGCCGGTGCAGCTCAATGGCTCTTTTCAGCAGCGCCCGCCGGGCGGCTTCCGTTCCCGCCAGATTCCAGCCCTCCACCCCCAGGATATGGAACTGCTCCCCCAAGGCCGGCAGGGCTGACGCATCCACAAGGTCAAAAAGATTGACGAGCGGTGTAGAGACGGGGAGCGCCGAAATGCGGGCCGCGAGCCGGGCAAGAGCTTCCATGCGAACGTCGCCCCGAAGCGACGGCTGAAGCAGGTCGTCCCTATCCATTTTTCCGCTCCGGCATTATGGTGATGCGGATCTCTTCCCAGTCCACCCACTGGCTGGCATCGGTCTCGCGATCCGATTCCGGTGCGACCAGATGCACGCGGTACACCCCGTACACGGAAAGCAGGGCGACAAGCTGGGTACGCACGATATCCACGCCGAGCTTCGTGCGACCGGATTCCAGCCAGGAAGACACTGCCTGATCGACCAGTGCCCTGACGGCCGCTTCATCGGCCCAGACATAGAGAGTCAGCTCCGCCTCGAGGCGTGCGGGCACACGTAAAGCCGCATACACATGGACAAGGTCTGTCAGGGGGCGGATTTTTTCTCCGCTGACATAGGTCGCAACCAGTACCAGCTGGGCTTCGCCGGGCAGTCCATTTTGCGCCAGAAGATACAGATCCACTTCTCCGGGCGCGGGCGACAGGACACCCACATCCACAATGTCCGGAGAGGCGGAAAGCGCGTGATACCGGTAGGCAAGTTCGCTCCCCGCGACGGAAAAAGCCTCGGGCGCAAGCATGATGCGCTCCCGCAAATGTCCGTCATCTTCAGCGTCCACACCTCCTGCCGTGGTGTCCACATTGGCAACACTCACGTCCGCATCGGAAAGAGGATCGGCAAGCTGGCATACTCCGCCGGGAAGTATCCCGTTGGCCGCGGCGCCTCCTTCGGAGCATTGCGCAGCGGCATCCACGAAAAACTCTCCTGCCTTCAGCACCACGGTCGCCAGCGTGTCGAAGCGGTATGCTCCGTCCTGGCTGTAGATTTTCACGCCTGCGGGAATGGACAGGTCGGCAGGGAGTGCCGTCTTCACAGAGAATCGCATGACACAGGATGCCGCCGCTTCGGAAAGTCGCGTCACACCGACAAGCTCTCCCAGCATGTCCAGCATGGGAGCCTGGGCGTAGCGGACGAGATTCTGTTTTGCCGCCTCCTGGATGCCCACACGGACAAGGTGTTCCCGGTAGGCGATCAGATTTATGATCAGCCGCTCGGCCTGCGCCGGGTACAGCGTGCGCCCGGTCAGTTCCTCATATTTGCGGATGCAGGATTCAAGTACGGCCTGCTGGTCCGTCTCGATGAACTTCGGTTCCGGCAGTTCTCTCATCATGCCGCGCCCCCCATGACGACGCTTGTCGTGTTCCGCCCGTCCGTACCGCTCATATCGGCAAGCCTCCAGGTTATGCGGACCACGGCATGGCCGCCGCTTTGCTCCTTCCCCTGGCTTACCGCCACACCGTCAACACGGATGCGTGGTTCCCAGACGAGCGCCGCACGCACTTCCCGCACGATATGAGGCCGGGCCGCGTCCAGGGGCAAGTCAAGATAATTGCCCGCGTCGCACCCGAAATCCGGCCGTAACGGGTCGGAACCTTTGGGGGTGGTCAGGATGATGCGGATGCACTGGTGCACATCCGCGATCTGCTGCACGACGCCGTCCCCCCCAAGGGCAAGTTGCCAGTGGGGGGTGTCTGGAGTCGCGCGGTATCGGGAGGAGGCAAGCAGGTTTGACATGTCTCCTTTATAGGAAACGGAGCGCGCCGCGTCTTTGAAAGGGCTTTAGGAAAACGAAAAGCCCCGCCGAAGCGGGGCCTGTAGTTATTCTTCCACAACGGAATCAAGTGTTTCCTGCAATGTTCGGAACAGGTGATACTGTCCGTCCGCGCCGTCGCCGGACAGTTCCAGCGCGATGCGGTCCGAGTCCGGCTGATGAAGATGAAGGGATATGTCGCCAAGATAGGCCAGAATCCGCGAAACGTTGGTTACGGTATCCATGGGACAGCCGGGAACGTACAGAGGATTGACGGGAGCTTTCATGCCAGCACCCCCTGAACCATACGGATTTCAGGGCGCGTTTCCGTCCTCGGCGCGGCCATGAAGCCGAAGCGCCGCTTGAGCCGCCGCACCGTCCAGCGGCTGACATGTAAAAGTTCCCCGACTTCGCGCTGGGTCAGCCCTTCGTCCAGCAGGGCAAGGGCGCAGTCGGCCAGCCGGGCGCGTTCTTCCCCGGCAAGGCGCTGGGCCGCCGCCCGCGCCCCGGCCAGAAACAGGTCGCCGTCATGCCGTTCCAGCAGTTCCCTTTCCATCGTATTGAACGCCTCAATGTAGCGCAGCTTCCAGCGGATGGCCGCCGGGCCGGTCATGCCCATGATCAGAAGGCTGAAGGCGTCGCGGGTCAGGCGAAAGGCACGAAGTTTACGTCCTGTCTTGTCGGTGTATTCACTGAATCCAAAATTGGATTCAGTGAAGGAGTTCGGAAGGAGAGATTTGAGTCGGTCGATGTCGCGGAGAATGTGAAGATGCTTCTTCTGGAAGTGCAGGGCTACGTCGGTGGAAAGGCAGGTGGGGCGGCCCTGCGCGTCGGGCGTCAGGGCAATGGCGGGAAGCTGGGTCATGAAACACCTCTTGGATTTTCTTATTGACCTTTTCAGAAAACAAAAAGGCCGGGAGCTAAGAACCGTCCAAGAAACGGCGGGCCTATTCCCGACAAGCGGTATTGTATTAGCCCACTCCCGACCTGTGAGATCGTACTATACACCACCGCCAAGAAAAAAACAGTCTTGACAGAGCATAAAAAGAGCCACGCTACGGGGTGACCAGCCGTCTTGGAAGGAGTTCTTAAGCTCCTGAAAAGGACAGTTACCTCGCCCATGCCTCGACCGTCAAGCGAAATTGTAATAAAATTACAAAAACAGCGAGAGGCAAGAGGAGTTCGGTATGGGAATTTTATCCTTTCTGTTTGGTCGCAGAAGGGCTGCTGTCAAGGAGCAGGCCGGCAGCGTAGGCATATCGCATGGTGAGGACGTACCCGTTGCTGTCAGCGCTGAGGTAACGCCAGATGATGCAGCATCGACACAAGAGGCATCCGTTGAAGAGGAGTTTGCCGCGCTGCACCGCAAGGCAACGGAGTTCAAGGACGCCAAACAATGGGAAGATGCTATAGCCTGTCTGCGAAAGGCTAAAGAATTGGTAACTCCTTCAGGGGATGGGCATACGGTGCAGAGGCTTTGTCGGCTTCCTCTGTTTTTACAGCAGGCAGGGCATTTTGACGAAGCCCTCGCCGAGTTTCAGGAATTGCTGGATAATGCGGAAGCCGCCAATCAGTATGAGTTCGGACATCAGCGCAAAAATGTACGGGAGAAATTTCTTCATTTGCGTCTGTCTGAGATATACGGCCACATGATGACGGCTTGCAAACGGCAGAAACGGTCAGACCTGCTTGAAATATACAGCGAAAAGGCTCGTTTTCATTACGGCAAGTTTACGCGCATGAAAGCCGCTCAGGAAGCCGCTGAACGAAGAAAACTCAAGCATTGACCGGCGGGCCGCTGGTACCGCCGCCCGTATCTACGCCGCCGTGCCTGTGTTCCTTCAGGGAAACGTCGCCGGCCTTTACGTCGTTGCCGGGCACGGTCACGTCACCGCGATTCACGGTCAGGGGACCGTCGATCTCCGCCGTGGTCGGGCCGTCACCCTCATAGCTCCGCATGGACAAGGCTCCCCGCATGGTAATGGTCGGCGCGGCCAAGGTAAGGGCCACCTTTGACTCCACGCGAGCGGGGCCTTCCACTGTCACGTCAGCCTTGCCCGTGCAGGTAGCCACGATTTCCCCCTGAACATCCGCCGTCAGCCTGTGCGCCGCGCGGTCATAGCGCAGCACCGTGCCGTCGGCATAGCGCCGCACATCCACATCCGGGCCTCCAGTCTGCGGCACGGGGTCCGCGTCCGACCAGACCGCGCCCAGGATGACGCCGTCCTCCCCCCGCAAGTCAAGGAGAAGCACCACCTGTTCCCCCACGTCCGGCAGATTGAGCGCCTTGTCCCTGTGCGTGCGGCGCTGGAGCACCGGCAGGAAGGCCGTTTCCAGATTATCGTATTCCGGCAGGCTGGCCCGCGCCCAGCCCCGCCCGGCGTCCACCGCCGTGACGATGCCGAAGGCGAACGTTGCCCCGGATTCTTCCTGTGTCCGGCTCATGCCTTTTTCTCCGGGGCCGCCGTCCGTGCAAGCGTCAGCGTTGTTGTGTATCCCTCCCGGCTTATTTCATGCCGGGAGCAGGTGATCAGGTACTTGCCCGCCGGCGCGCCGAAGTCTTCCCCAAGTTCCACCGATACTCCGGCACGCAGGGAAGGGTCGCCGTACAGTGAAAGTTCCGCATGGCAACGTTCCAGTTCCACGTCCTGAAGAGCCGCGTTGCCCTTGGCTTCAAGCTGCGCCTGGCTGCCGCGCCCCACGATGCGCAGCTCGTCACCGCTGGCTTTTTTTGAGGTTCGCCCGCGTTTCTTCTGTGCCTGCTCCGTGGTGGCCACCACGGCCAGGCTGTCGTCGCTGCTCTTGCCGTACACCTTCAGCGCCTTTTTCCCCGCGTCCTGTTTCTTGATTTTGACCTTTTGGGGAATGTCCTTCAGCTTGTCCCGGAAGCTGCACGACGTCACGTCCTCCCGTTTGAAGGTCCGCGCGCTGTCCGCAGTCAGCACACTGTCCTTGCGCTGGAAAATCATCTTTTTGCCGCTGATCTTGAACGTGTGCCCGTACTCGCCGGCAAGCCGGGTCAGAAAGGCAAGATCGCTCTCCTGATACTGCGTCACCCGGTCAAGGGGTATGTCCGCCACTTCTCCGGCCGGCGTCAGCCCCAGCCGTCCGCACACCACGCGGACCACTCCGGCCAGCGTAGTTTTCTCGTACCCCTTGCTTTTCCGCGTCCTGCACGAAACGCTGATGCCTGTGGCCAGCGCCCGGATGGAAACCTCGTCCGGTGGAAAGGAAAGTTCTATCTCGTCAATCTCGAAGGAGCCGCAGGAAACAGGCTCCTGCCCGGCGTAGCCGATGGATACCGTGAGGGAATCCCCCTTGCCCGGGTACCAGTCGCCGCGCCAGCGCCCGTCGGTGTCTTCAAGGCGCAGCTCCAGCTCGTCGGATTCCCCGGACAATCTGTCCGTATAGCCGACGCTGAGAAGATACGGGCTGATGTCCGCGGAAATGTCCTTTCCTTCATATATGATCCGTGCCTGGGGCACAGGGACTTCTACCGGGCCGCTCATGTTCATTCCTCACTCGCCCCGGAGCACCAGGGCGGAAGATTGACGTTGTGTTCCAGTTCCGCGGCCCTGACCACAGGGATGAATATCCGTACCCCGCCCGGAAGGACCGGGGTTATCGGCATGTGGGGATTGGCCGTGATGATGCGTTCCACTTCCGATACATCCCCGTAGTAGCGCCAGGCCAGCGTATCCCAACGCTCGCCCTCACTTGTGACGTGTACGAGCCTGTCCACATCAAGCCTCCTGAACTCGCCGCGCTGCGACGTCGGCGGAAAACCGTTGCAGGACGGGCGCGCAACGGTCAAGGCAGGACGAGCCCGCGACCAGGCAGGCATCCACCTGCCCCAGCGTTTGCCCCACGTTGCCTGTATCCACGCCCAGCGTAGAGGCAAGGGCTGCCCCGTCCCGCATGAGGCCGGCCAGTTCTCCGGCGGCTCCCACGGCGATCGTGATCTCTTCCAGCGGCAGGGCCGACAGGCACGCCACGAGGGCGTCTGTCAATCCTGACGCCAGGCCGCCCGCCTTGCCCAAAAGTCCCCCCAGCCTGTCCGCGCCGCCCAGAGCCAGAGACACGGCCTCGAACGGACCGCCCGCGCCCGCCACATCTCTGGCCAGCCCCACAAGATCCGTGGCCTCGCTGACGATCCCCCGTGCCTGCTGCGCAAAGGAAACCGCCGTGCGCATGGTGTCCCACAGGCCTCCGCCGGCCGCCGGCGTCGCCAGGGAAAGCAGGGAGCCCCGGCCCGGGTATACCGCCAGAGAAGGGGCACCGTCGCTCACCGCCGGACGCTCAAGGGGCTTTGCCGGGTCGCCCGTGTATTCCTTCAGCTCCGCCTGCATGGAAATCAGCCAGGGTGTACCGGACGGGGAGCACTGCTCAAATGTGGTGGAGAGCCGTTCAAGGACGAAGTAGCCCCACCAGGAGCCGTCGCCGAACACCAGCGGATGGGCCTGATGCCCCCTCAGCATGGTTTCCAGCTTCTTTTTCTCTTCGGCCGGTGTGCAAAAACTGAAATGCAGATCAAAGACCAGATTCAGCACGTCCAGCTCCCGGCCGGTGTATTGCAGACGCGGGGCGCGGGAGAACAGGGCATGCTCCGCGAATGCCGCCCCCTGCTGCACGTCAAGCCCGGATGGCGAAAGCCGTGGAGCAAAAAGCACGTCCCCCAGTGTGGCGAAAACGCTAAACATACGCGCGGCGCTCCCTGTCGTGCATGACGCGGCGGATCATGCGTTCCAGCTCCGGCAAGGTCATGGCAAGAGCACTCCGTACTTCCTTTTCCGTCGCGTTGCCCTGGATGGTGATGTTCGGCGAAAAGGTGACGTTCACCCCGGCGCTGCCACCAAAGCCGTGTATGCCCTCCCGGTCGGCCCGCGCGGCTCTGGCGATCTTTGCCGGGCCGTCCGGAGCGGTCAGCAGCCTGGGCGGCTGCCATTCAGCCGCTGCGGCTTTTGCGAGGCCGGCGGCGGCACCGGCTGCTTCGCCTTCCCCGGCCTTTATGCCCAGGGCGGCGCCCTGGGCGACGTTCAGGCCGTAGCCGGCAAAGACCTTGCTCGGACTGGCGATACCGAGCCAGCCCTTGAATTTGTTCTTCACGCTCTCGGCCATGCCCGCGATGGCTTCCGTCGCCGCATCGATGCCGGACTTGAGCCCCTCGACAAGACCGGAAGCCACACTCCTGCCCAAGCCCAGGAATTGAGCCGGCAAGCCCTTGATATATGTCATGCCGCCCTGGAATTTGGTCTTGACCGTGTTCCAGCCCGCTTCCAGCGCCGGGCCGATACCGCCTTCAGGAAAGATCGAGGCTATCAGCTCCCGACCCTGTTGCATGAGACGCGGCCCCAGCGCCTTCAGCCAGTTCCAGCCGGCGGAAAAGGCGGCCTTGACCTTGTCCCAGTTCTTGTAGATCAGGTAAGCGGCCACGCCGATGCCCGTTACCAGAAGCCCCACGGGGTTGAGCAGCAGGGCGCGCCCCAGTACGAATACTGCCTTGCCGGCAAGCGAAAGCCCTTTCACAAGAGCGCCGGAAAGCACGCGCCCCGCACGAAGCACAAGAGTTCCAAGACCGCGGACGGCGCTGCCTGCCTTGCCCAGCGCCCCGGCAAAAATACCGGCAGCGCGGGGCGACAGGCCGAACAGACGGAACAATGCCTGCATAGGGCGGACGCCGCCGGCCAGCAGGGCACGGAAAGTCAGGAACCGGACCGCCGCCGATACCAGTGGCCCGCCAAGCAAGGTGAAGCCCAGACGCAAGGCCAGCAACCCGCCCCGGAACAGGAACAGGCCAGCGGCCACTTTCGCCACCAGTGCCACAGTCTCCTGGTTCTGTTCCATCCAGTCCGCCCCGCGCTGGAGCAGCGGCAACAGGCTGTCCCCCACGGCCAGCGCCGAGGGCAAAAGCGCCTTACCCAGCGATTCCGCCGCAAGATCGAACTCCACGCGCAGCCGTTTTGCTTTTTCCACCGGAGACGCCATTCGCAGGTCAAAATCTTTTCCGAGAACGTCCTGTTTGCCCGCTTCCAGGGCTTCGGCCTTGATCTTTTTGTAGTCGTCCATCTGCATGACGAGCGGCCGCAAAAAGTTCATGGCCTGCATGTCCCGGAACAGGTCGGAAAGCGCGTAGGCTTCGCTGATGCGCTGCAAGGCCTGCTTCCGCTTGGCCTCATCCTCGATCGTCATGGCTTTCTTGAACTCGGCGGCCGCCTGCGGGCTCTTGCTTTTCATGTATTCCATGACAAGCCGCATGGTCCCCTCGAAGGGGCCGATGCCGTCTTTGGCCAGCTGCTTCAGCGAGCCTTGCAGATCAATGCCCGCGTCGGCGAAGTTCTTCACCGTGTCCGGAGCGAAGATCTTTTGCAGATAGTTGCGCATATTGTTCGCGGCTTCATCATTGGTACCCGCGCCACGCCGGGCAATCTGCAATCCCGCCGTCATTTCCGCCACGGCCTGCTGTCCCGTGACGCCCATGCCGGCAAACATCGGTGCCAGCTGGGGGAGGAACTTCGCCATGTCCTTCATTTCCACAAGACCGGCCTTGCCGCCCGCAGCCAGAATATTGAAGGATTCGTTCAGCCCTTCGGCCGTAATGCCCAGGTTGTCACGCAGGGCCAGCGTGGTCGCGCCAAGGTCGTCCATACTTGCCCGGGTCGACGTGGCCGTCCGGGCAAGCACCGCCCCGTAACCTTCCAGCTCTTCCCGGCTTTGGACGCCGCCCGCCACCAGGACCTGCATCCCCTGCAGGACGTCCGTCTGGTACTGGTTGGATTCCCGCGAGATGTTCCGTACGGATTCGGACAGCCTGGCTTCATCCTCAGCACTCATGCCGCCGGTTATGGCCATGTCGCGGATGGTGTCCTGCTTTTGCGCCGCTGTCTTGACGGCCATTGCCGCCGGCGCGGCGGCAGCCGCTCCGGACACGGTCAGCTTGCCCACATCGGCATAAAGGCGGCTGCGCTTTTCGGCAACGGCATTGCTGCGATCCATCGCGCGGGCAAGTGCTTCCTCGTTGCGTCTGAGCTCCACTTGCCGAAGCGCCAGGGCTCGCATGGCAGCTTCCGCCCGGGACCGGTTCCCGGCTTCGATATTCGTGCGCTTCAGATAGTCATGAAGCGCCTTCTGCTTTTTTGCCAGGAGATCAGAGGCCGCGCCCGTGCCTTTCAATGCGTTTTCCGCGGCACCCGCCGCGTAGGAAAATGCCTTGTCGAACTCCCGCGCCACGCCGGGAAGCGCGGCCACCTGCCCGGAAAGTTTGCTGACCTGCCCGCCGGCGTTACCGGCCGCGGCACCGGCCTGACCAAAGGAACCCGCAGCCGCAGAACCTGCCGTGGCCGCGGCCTGCCGGGCCAGAGCGGAAGAACGGGCAAACTCCCCGGTCGCGGCCGCTCCGGCCCGCACGGCTGCCGCCTGTTGCCGCGCGTCGGCATGCATGCCGCGAAAACCCGCACGGGCGGCGTCCACGGCGGACCGGAAGGACGACGCCAGGCGGGCGCTGATATTGACGGCTAGGGAAAGCTCTCGCGGCATGGTCACTTCTTCAGGCTGTCGTTATAGGCTTCGATCTGGGAAGCGGCGTCTTCCACCGCTTCCCGCCATTCTTCCATCGTGAGGTCGTCAATGTCCCGCGGCGACCAGCGCCACCAGCGGGCAAGCATGGCGTTACCGCTCCGAAACGTCGCCCGTGACACCGACGAGGCGAAAGAAGCGGTCACGCAGGGCCAGATAATCGCGGGCATCCATGTCCAGCAGGTCGTCTTCGAGCATGTCGCACATGACCGCAACGCCCGATATCTCGTAATCTTCCGCCTTTTTCGTCCGGCGGTTAGCTTCCCGGATGTCGCGGGCCGTAAGGCGGGGACGCAGGTTGATTTCCTTCAGCTCCCGCCCGTCCGTCATGGTGTAGGGGAAAAGCAGGGTGTAGGTATGTTCATCCTTGACGGCCTCTTGGGGCTGTTCCTTGACTTCGCCCATGATCTAGCCTCCGATGTTGACGCGGTAATTGGAAAGGAGATCCCTTCCACCCGCCTTGTAGATGTTCGCCAGCACGTCCAGCTCCAGAATGTCCTGACCGTCGAGGACCTGCTTGACGTAGGTGCAGGAAAACTTTGTGGTCAGGGAAACGCCCTCGTGCTGCTTGAACTCGCCTAAGGGGAACGACTTGAACTGTACGGTCAGGAAGGTGACCAGCGGGGCCTCCCTGTCGCGTCCCTGGCTGCTCCACAATTCCCAGGAAGAGCGGCACTGAAGGGAATACGCCGTGAAGATATCCGCCTGGGACTTCAGCACGTCCGCATAGAAAGAGTTCCAGACGATCTCGCCTTCCATTTTCTCAAAACCCGCAGGCAGTTCGAACTTGCCCACCATGCCCAGGGCGCTGTGTTCTTTCATGGCCGCCGTGATCTCCGGCAGCTTCACTTCAGCAGCCCGTCCCAGCAGGGTTTTTCCGTTCAGGTAGATGGTCGCATTGACTACCTGCGCAGTCTGTATGCCGCTCATGATGCCTCCTTATTCGCCGCCACTCAGGGAAACAAGATATTCCCCGGTCAGTTCGCTTTCATAGGTCAGGCGTTCCAGCGGGGGCTTGGGGGTAAACTTGTATTGAATCAGCAGGTGCCCGGCCTTGATCTCCGTATCCGGGTTGCGTGCCTGGTCGAACCAGGCCAGGCCGCCCATGATGGCCCCGTCGCCCTGGAGCTTGCGGAAAAACTGGTTCACGCTCTCCAGGATCGTGTCGATGAGCGCCTTGTCGATGGGCCGGTCCATGAACTGTGCCGAAGAGTAGCGGATGCTTTCGTCGATGATATCCTTGGTCCTGCGAACGCAGATGAAGGTCTCCCAGTCCGTCTCCGTCGGCCAGGCGCTGGAGCGGTTGCCCCAGACCTTCCAGCCGGAGCCATAGGAATTGAACACGGTCAGGATGCCCTTTTCGTTCAACAGGTTGACCTGGCTTTGCGCGTCGTCGATCTTGGCGGTCAGGGAAAGCTCCGCGCCCGTGATGCCCTGGATGGCCTCGTTGCTGGGGCTTTTCCAGTAGCCTTCATTGTTGTCCGTCACGCACATGACGCCGGCAAGACGCTGGGAAAACGGCTCCAGGACGTCGGCATCCAGTTCCGCGCTGTACACCTTCAGGTGCGGGAAGCAGAGCACCGTCCGCTGGCTGGCAAAGGAAAAGTTGATCGTGCCCGCAGGACCGCGTCCGGTGACGGCCTCGTCAAAGGTGGTGCCCACAGGCGCATCGATGAGCGCCATTGCCTGGAGCTTCTCCGCCTGGGCCACCATCTCGGACGCCACGGAAAGCTGCGTGCAGTAACCCGGCGCGATCAGGATCTTGGGGTCATAGCCGAAAAGCTGGTAACAGCTTTCCAGCAGGGCAAAGCCCGTGCGGTCCCCGTCTTCGTCAATACCGCCGATAATGTCCTCCGCCTTGACCTTGGATGGATCGGCGTATTTGTAAGTCGCCTTCACCTTGCCGCCCGCCGGGATCCCCCCGGAAGCCAGGCGTGTCACCAGTCCGGACGTGGCCGAAAGCGTGTAGTCCTCGCCTTCCGTATAGGTGGTCTCTCCGTTTTCATCCTTCAGCACCAGCTCGCGCACGGCGACATGGGCAAGGTTCGCCCGTCCGTTCACGGCGACGAACTCCAGCACCTCGTCCGTTGCCTGTTCGCAATGCACAGCAGGGTCAAGGACGTTGACGACGATCACCGTGCCCGCTCCGTGGTCGAAAATGGCGTCCAGCGCCTGGGGGATGGTGAAGCCCGAAAGCGCGGAGCCGAACTGGGCGGCGTCACTCGAGGAAAGAATCTGGACCGGCTCGTTGACGGGGCCGGCGGGCGCGATCCCCACCAGCCCGACAACGGCGGACTTGACGACGGTGATCGGCACACCGCCGTTTTTGACCTCGATCGTTTCCACGCCATGCAGAAAATTCGCGGCCATTATGCGTTCTCCTTCTCGGCGGGGGGCATCGCCGTTTCCGTTTGGGCCGGATGGCCCGGCATGGGAGCCAGGCAGCCCCGCTTGACCATACGCTGTACCCAGGGGTGCTCTTCCGGCAGGTCGCAGGTGCGGCCGGGATAAAGCAGCACTTCGCGCCGCCCTCCGCCGGCAAGCTCCAGGGTCGCCCCGGTCGTCAGACGCCCGCAAAATTTGTAGATCATGATATTTCTCCCTTGAAACCGACGTCCGCCAGTTTCGGTTCGTCTTCCATCTCCATCGCCTCCACCAGCATCCCGGTACAGGTCAGGGTCAACTCGTACCACCACAGCCGGGACGCCTGTCCGGCGAAGCGTTCGGACCGCATGTGCAGTTTGCCGCAGTCCGGCGGGCGGAAACCCGTCAGCAGCCTCCGGATACGGTCGACCATGTCCACGGCCCCGTCCCGGCCGTTCAGCTGCCGGAACACCAGGATGACCGAAAGGCTGATCTCCCGCTCCTGGATCACCGCGAACATGTCCCGCGAAGGCCCGTACGTCGCCCCGGCATAGCCCACAAGAGCCGCGCCCACGGGATGGTTCAGGCGGTATTCCCTTTCTTCTTCCGGCCAGAACTCGGCCGAAAGCGGCAGCTCCGCCAGCCGGGACCGTATGGCCTCAAGCATCTCATTGGTCGTCGCCATCATGACCTCTCATACGCTTTGCGCATGGCGTCTGAAAAAAAGGCCTTCGGCGCGCTCATGCGATGTTCCCCGCGTTCCGGCAGGACTTCGGCCGTAGCCGCCACCCCCAGGGTGATCCGCCCGCTGCGTATCTGTTCCAGCGTCTTCACCGCGGCCCTGTATGTTTCCATGACCGTTTCCGGCATGTCGCTTTCCGGGCGGCGCTCGTACAGTTTGAAGCGGGCTATGGTCCGCACCACGTCCCGAAGCAGCGTGGGGACCGTGGCAAGCGGCAGTTCGTAACGGCCCCGGAGATACCCGTCCACCAGTTCCCCGGCGGCACGCAGGGCTTCCTCCACCTTGCCCATGTCCGGCTCCGTCCCGCGCGGGTCGTCGTTCGTCAGCTCGATGACCGACTGCCCGGGCAGGAAGGAAAGCAGTTCTTCAGGCGTCAGGTACATGGTCAGGCCAGCGAAAGTTCGGCCAGGGCGCCCGGGACGTGGCAGATGCATACAGGGTTGCTCTGTACTTCCATGTCCCAGCCCTTGCCCATAGGCCGCGGTTCCGTCTTGGCGTAGAACGGCAGGCCGATGGTATTGACTGTCTCGTTCCAGTTGGCCGGGGCATAGAACGTACTGAACAGGCCAGATCCCACGGGGTAGAAATGCGCCTTGCCGTCTTCAACCAGGGGCTTGCCGCCGATCTCGTCCGGGCAGTCCCAGAACGTCACACCGCCGTAGGTGAAGCCCTTGCGGTCGTCTTCCCCGAACCTGTCCTGGACCGCCTGCCACCGCTCGTAGGCCTCACGCACCAGGGCATGGCCGGTCAGCCCGTCAAAGAAGGCCGGCGAACACATGCACTCGAACCGTTTGATCATGAAGCCGGAAAGGTATTTCTTGGCGTTGCGCTTCACATCGTAGATGGCTTTCTTGATCGGGTTGTCCTTGACGGATTCCGCCGTGGGCAGGGTGATGGCCTTTTTGAGCTGCGCCACGCCCGCGGCGTCGAACAGGTTCAGCAGCACATCGCCCCCGGCGTCATAGATCACGCCCTTCACGGCCCCGGTCCGATGGTATTCCAGCGTCGCCGTGATGGAATCCTTCAAGTCCTGCATCCTGTCGTTCAGGACGCGGTCGACCGTGGAAAGCTGCTCCGTGCCGAAGGCGCGCAGATCCTGCACGTCGTCAGGCAGGAGCACGTCCGAAAGCGGCAGGTGCGCGGTCTGGAAGGTCTGCGTTTTCCATTTGCTCCCGCGTCCGGCAAGCGGCGTCGCGCCTTCGCGGCGGTCGCGGTTGGGCACCAGCACAAAGCGGCCGTGCCGCACGTCCAGGGTCACGCTCGTGGTGCGGCTGCCCTTTTCCTCAAACAGGCCGATGCTGCCGAAATAGGTCGGCTTCACCGGCAGCAGGTTCACGGCTTTGGTCAGTTCCGAAGCCGAACGCATATTCACGGTAAGCATGGTTCCTCCTAGCGGGCGACGATGCCCAGAGCTTCAAGCACCGCCAGCGCCGCGGGCTTCTTTTCCTCCGCGCCGGCGGGCCATTTGAGCATGGAAGCCGACACCAGCGCCCCGCGCTTGAGCACGGGCGCTTCAATATTGACGGACGAGGCGGCAACGGTCCGAAGGAGAATCCCCACGGGAGCGGGGTCGGTCGTCGCGGCGGCCTTTTCTTCCCCTTCCTCCAGGGCGGCCGCGGCAGCTGCGGGGGCCCACGGAGAAAGCGTCCCGTCGTCGTTTTTCATAAGGACGGTCCCCAGAGGGATTTCCGCCGAAGCGGCCTTGATGGCCGCCGTTTCCCGGCAGTAGTCCGGGGAGATCTCGAAAAGCACCAGTTCGCCCAAAAGTTCCGGGGCGTCATAGTTTTTGACGTCGAGCATGTCCTACCTCCTGCCTTTCGCCTGTTCGGCGCGGCGGCGGGCGTCGGCTACAAGCGGGGATTCCTTCAAAGCGGGATCCGCTCCGCGTTCGGCGAACTCCGCGAACATCACCACAGGCTCGGCGGCAGACAGAAGGGAGCGGAAGCGTTCGGCCAGCGGCCCGGCTTCGTCGCCCTCGCCGAAGGCGATCATGCTGCCGTCTTCTTTCGGCGTGGTCAGGGCATCCAGCGTGGCTACCACCACGTCACGCCCGGCCGGGGCCAGCTTGCCGGCGGAAACAAGTCCTTCCGCAAAGGCCAGGTTGTCCGCATGGCGGCGCTCGGCGTCCTGTTTCGCCATGCGTGTCTTCATCTCTTCCAGCTCCTTCCTCAGTGCCGCGTTCTCGGCCGCAGGGTCGGTTTTTCTGTCCATAGGGTCCTCGTTCTGTTCATTGTTCAGGGGATCGGCGGACGGCATCCCTTCGGGGGGCGCGGCTTCCTCTTCGCCGAAGACAAGGAACAGCGTGTCGTCTTCGGCGAAGTTCAGCGGCCCCAGGCCCTTCACCGCCGGAGGCATGGCCCCCAGCACGCCCACATGCCGCAGGTAGTAGCCGCCTGGCTTCGGATTGCACGGGGAATCCGGCGCGTAAAAGGCCGCCGAAACGTGTTTGTAGCGGCCCGCTTCCACGGCCTCGGCAAAGGCCGGGTCCATCTGCCGGAAATCCGCCTCCAGCCGCAGGCCGACGCACTTCAACCCAGATACCCAGCCCATAGCCGGGTCGTCCGTTTTCGGGTGCCCGATAACCAGCGGGGCCTCGTGCACCGCCGTGTCATAGGCCGCGGCTATGGCGTTCAGGTCCGCCTCGCTGAACTCGACCTCCTGCCCCGTAATGGTCCGGTGCCGCCCGGCCCGGAAAATTGTCTTACCCATAGCTCCAATCCTTTTTTGCGGTGGTTTACTGTCGCCATCCGTAAGGCGGCCAGGCCGCCTAACGGCTGCCGCGCAAAAAGCCTCCTTTGTCTTCCGTTCTACGGGAAAGGCAGAGGAGGCGTCTTTGAAAGGGCTTTAGGAAATTGTTCCCGCCCAAATTCGGGAGAAAGCGCGGGTGGGGGAACTCGGCTTGGTTATGCTCGCCCCCCCTGGGATATGTTTAAAAACGTTTATAAACAGGTTTTCCGGCTCAAAACTGCCTTTGCCCGAACATCGGGAAGGGCGGAAGAAAAAAGGCCGCTGCGAAGGGAATCAAACTGATTCCGCCAGGTGGTCATAAATGGCGGCCAGCACGCCGCGCTCGGCTTCCGGTGACAGGTTGCCGTCCCTGTCCACGGGAATGAAGGGGCGGGCCGGGATGCGGACTTTCTTCCCCCGACCGGCCATGCCCCCGAACTGATGGATCGCCGCGTATTCCAGGACGGAACCGATGGTGACGGAATCCCTGTCCGAGTGGGCGCGGATGCTGCTGCGAAGCGCTCCCGTGTCCTGAAGGATGGCAAGCCCGCCTTCCAGCTTCCGCTTCGCCGATGCCCGCAGATCTCCGTCCTTCCTCAATACACTGGAAATGCCTTTGCTCCTGCCTTCTCTGTCCTTCCCCATGAGCCGGTTCAGGATGGTCGCCTGGGAAAGCGGCTT
The DNA here is from genome assembly GCF_951793255.1 of Desulfovibrio piger. Classification (NCBI taxonomy): domain Bacteria; kingdom Pseudomonadati; phylum Thermodesulfobacteriota; class Desulfovibrionia; order Desulfovibrionales; family Desulfovibrionaceae; genus Desulfovibrio; species Desulfovibrio piger. The sequence goes on along the minus strand of NZ_OX636706.1, from coordinate 469,555 downwards.
CCAGTGGGGCCGCCCCTGGGCGCGGAAATTGTCGTCCGTCTCCTTTTCCAGAAGGCCGCCTATGTCCCGCATGGCCGGGCGAAGGTCGCGTGCCGCGCGTGCCAGACGGTCAAGGGCGGCCTCCACCACTGCCGATTCCACCGTGATGGTTATGGGGGTGACTTCCTCTGCCATTGTTGACTCCTTCATCGGCTGAGCCTATCCTGAAGAAAATTGACTGATCAGCATGTGCGAGAGCCGTCCGGGTCGCAGGGGACAAAGCGGACGGTGAAGGACGGGACGGGTGGCCTTGCAGCCCGTCCGGGTTGGCCCGCATTCTGATCAGTCTTTTTTTGTGCCTGCTGCGTACAGCAGGACGCCCGTCCGTGCCTTGTCAATTTCCTTGTCCCGGTATTTCATACCGTTCCAGAACAGGCTTCCATCCTTGTTTACCCGCACAATGAGCAGCATATTGCTGCTACGGAAGAACCGGGCGTAGCGCCGCCGGTAGCCGTCGGCATACGCCGTCAACCATATTTCACCGGGCTCCTCCAACGTGGGTAAAATGAAGGCCGCGAACTGCTCGCGGGCGTCACGTTCCTTTTGTACCATGTGCCGTATGAGCGCCCGCTGAAGGACCACCGGGCCGGCCGGCGTTTCCACTACGCGTGGCTTTTCCCCGTCCAGCTTCAGGGCCGCGGCAAGCTGTTCTTCCGCCTCTTCCCGGGTCTTTGCCGGCGGCAGGCGCTCCGGGCTTTCCCCCAGACCGGCCTTATCCATGTCCTTCGCTTTCGGCAGTCCGTAGTCGGCAAAGGTCGGCTGCCCCGGCAACATGGCCGTGCTACCCGTGCCCTTTCCGCCCACGCCCGGCGGAATATCCGGCAAGGCCCGCATGGGGTCCCACGTTTCCCAGCCTGCGCCGGGGTTGCGGGAAAAGCCGGGGTCCACAAAGACCACCCGGCCCGAAGGCGTGCCGTCCAGCATGTAGCCGCCCACCTGTACCGTGCGCACTTCCCCCGTGTCCCTGTCCGGCTTCAGCTCCACTTCCCGCTCCGTCATGGCCCCGTCGCCGTGTTTGACTTCCCCGGGGGCAACTTCCCGACGGGAAAGGGAAACCACCGTGCAGCGGCAGCGGAATCCGTTCGGGGGATAGAATGTCTTCCAGAACGGATCATCCACAGGAAAAACAAGGCCGTCCAGGGCGCGGTGCGCCGGGCGGGTGCGCCCGTCCATGATGGCGGAATAGCGCAGATAGGGCCGCTCCTTCTTTGTCTCCTGCTGGCGCTGCCAGCGCCCGGCGGCATACGCCGTCATGACGTTCTGCCGGAAAATGAGATCGAGCCGGGACGCGTTGCCCTTCTGATAGACGCGGGCCTTTCCGTCTTCGTCAATGATGACTTCCGACCCCCACCAGCCTTTTTGCTTCAGCGTAGGCGTAATTTCCTTTGCCCAGCGTTGCCCGCTCCAGCCTTCTTGCAGGGCCGTGGTCAGGGATTTGCGGATATCGAAAAGCACGTCGTCACGGGCCACGCCCGCCACGGTGAACACCCTGTCGTGTTCTTCCTGCCAGACCTGCCGCCAGTCGAAGGAGATCTTGTAGCCCTTGCTTTCAAAGTATTTGACCGCCTCTTCAGGCGGCAGGCGGAACGCGGCTTGCAGACTTACGCTTTCAGGCATTGACATACCCCCACAGGCGGCACACGAAACGGGCACGCGCCAGCATGTCCGCCATGCCTTCAAGGTCCATCTTCGGGTATTCCGCCGCTATGGCCTCGGCCATGCCTTTTTCCGAGTAGTCACCGCTTTGTGCCAGCCGGTCCAGTACCGGCGCAAGCATGGCCTCGAACGCCGGGGAAAGGTCGGCGGAAAGCGCGTCCACCGGGGCCTGTACCCGCATGGCTTCCGCCAGCGCCGGGGCAGGCTCCGCAAAGAAAGGCTCGTCAGGCGCGCCGTCTTCCGTCCCTTCCGGAGCCGGCTTCTGTCCTTCCGGCTCCTTTTCCTCCCGCAATGCGCCGGGCGGCAGGTTGTAGGTCTTTTCCAGATAATCATCGGTGTAGTAGGGCCGCAGTTCCGCCACGGCCCTGTCCCGTGCGGCCTTCTTCGTGTCCGCTTCCGCTTCGGCCGCCGCGTCCGCCTGCTCGTACAGCACGAATTCCGGCGCGTCCGCTTCCGGCCCAATGTTCAGCTCCACGATCCAGGCCACCAGGTCCTGCACGGCCCGCTGTACCATGACCGCGTCCGCGTCCCGGATGTCTCCCGTCACTTCCAGGCCGGCCGTGGCCGACGCATGGTTGGTGTCCGCTTCCGTGGTCTGATCCTGCCCCAGCAGGGCAATGGAGATTTCCGAGCGGCAGAAACGCAGAAAAGCCTCGTAGTTTTCCGCCGCTCCGGACAGGCTTGAACCGTCCTGCTTCAGAATCTCCACGCTGTTGTCGTTGGGGATGACCATCACCGCGTCCTGAACGCAGGCTTCCAGCGAGGCAAGAAGGTCTTCCTGCTCTTTTGCGGGCGTTTGGCGGTCGAACTTGCCCACCAGCTTGGGCGAGCCGTATTTCTCAACAAACTTGAGCCAGAATTGCAGGCCGCCTTTCTTGAAGGTATGCGGCCAGAAACAGCGGGCCAGGTCCGCTATGCCGTAGGGATTCTTCAAGGTGGCGTCCTGGCGGGAAAGCAGAAACTTGCGCGCCGGCACGGGCACGCCGTTTGCGCTGCCCATGACCATGAAGAGCATGGTCCCTTCGCTGTCGAAGCGGAACCATTCCTGCGGCTTGGCAATGACGGCCCGGGGCAGTACATGGCTTTCCCGCTTTTCCCACATGACTTCCGCGCAGGCGTAGCCGAAAAGCGCCGCCTCCCACAGGCCGCCCACCATGGCCGGCACGTCCAGGCGGGAAAGCGCGTCCTGCACCAGACGGACGGTCTTACTTTTCGCCTTGTCCGTTTCCAGCCGCCAGTCCAGCGCCTTTACCGCGGCGCGACGCCGGCGGGCCAGGCCGCCGATATGCGCGTCGTACAGCATGGCACGATACACCGGCAGGGCGTGGCCCGTGGCCCGAAGAATGGGATCTGGGTTCGGCAGCGGCCAGCCCTGGAAGAACCAGGAACCTTCCGCCGCCTGCAACGTGGCGAACTCTTCAATAAAGGCGGTCATGGCCCCGCGGCCCCCGCTTTTCGGCATAACCGGTTTCTTCGTATCAGACATTTCCATACCCGCTTAGAAGTGACGCCGAACGCCGTACCCCGCCAGACCGGACGCTGGGCACGGGCGGCGCGTTGTCGGAAACAGAGGCCGCGTAACACAAAAGATGCGCAATGGCGGAGTCGCCGTGCCGGCGCTTCTTCCGGCCCTTGCTGTCTTCCCCCTTGCCCGCGCGCTGTTCCTCCCGCTCGATCTGCGGGACGCCCTTTACCAGACGCACGGCCCGGTGGTCGTTGTACACGTCCACGTCCCGGGGCATGGAAATCTCGTCCCGCTCGAACGCGGCCTTGAACTTGGGCGTCACTTCCGCGTAAAAGGCCGGGTTCAGCATTTGCGCCCGTACGCCCCGGAAATGCTTTGCCGCGGCTTCCGCCAGGTAGCCGCCGTTGCCCGTGGCGTCGAATATCCCGCCCCGCAAACGCGGCAGGCGGGACAACACATAGAACACCACCAGGCGCTGGATCTCATACGGCACGTTGCGCAGTTCCAGAAGCAGCACGCAGGCAAAGCCCATGTCCTGCCGGCGCTGGGCTATCCACAGGGAAGTCAGGTCGCCCTTGCGCGCGAAGTCTTCCCCGGCGTAGGTGTCGAACTCCGGCGCAATGCCAGCAAGCAAGGGCAGCACTTCCGCCTCGCACCAGTCGCGGGCCTCGGCTTCCTGAAGATAATCCGCCAGTTCCGCCCAGGCGTCCGGCCTTTCAAAACGCAGAACCGGAGTTTCCGCCCGCTGCGCACGCTCCAGCAACGCCGCTGGGATATACGCCCCGGAACCGTGCCGGGGGATGACAAAGAGTTCCTCGTCCGCGTCTTCCCCGTAAAAGGCGATGATGTCCTCGCGCCAGGCGGCTTCCGCCTCCGGGCTCCACGTCTTGCCTTGCGTCAGGCAGATACGGCGGTACAGCCCGTCCTTCAGGGCGTTGTCGAACGTAATCTTGATAAGGCTATAGGGCTTGTTGCCCTTGCGCACTTCCTCACACAGCAGATTGAAGGGGTTGGTATCTCCGTCATGCGTGGATACGACAACCACCTTGCCGCCCCACATGAGCAAAGCAAGGGCCGCCTTCATGACCTCGTTCAGGTTGTCGTGGAAGGCCGCCTCGTCCAGGATGACCATGCCCTGGCGGCCGCGAAGGGAACGCGGCCGGGAAGTCAGGGCCATGATCTCATAACCGGAAGCGAAGACTATCCGGTAGGCCAGGATGTCGTCGGACGATCCGTCCGGCTTCGTATCCTTGAACAGGCATTCCTCCACCTCGCACGCCGCCGGCGCAAAGGACTTTGCCCACATGGCCGCCGTGTCGATGAACTCCCGCGCCATATCCAGCGAATAGCCCAGATACAGGGTATCCATGCCTCCGGCGGAGCGCGCCGATGCCGATACCAGCACGGACGCGGCCGCAATGGCCCAGGTCAGGCCGATGCGCCGGCTTTTCTCGATGACCGTCACCGGCTCGCCCATGATGACGGAAACCGCCCGCTGCTGGTAGGCAAGCAGCACGTCCGGCAACTCACGACCCCGCAGCTCTTCCGGCATGGTTTGCCGGGATCTTTCCCGGTGGCGTTCCCATTCTTTGACGGTCACGGGCGCTTTAGGCATCTTTCACCCCAAGGATACGGCTCTTGATGGCTTCCACAGTCTCGGCCGAAAGCCCGGCTTCGCGCGCGGAAGTTTCCACGGCCTTGATGGTTTCCTTTTGGACCCGCTCGCGCACCTTGGCTTCAAAATCCTGGTCAAGCCTGTTGGCCTGGGACATCTCCTTGATGGCCTTGGCCAAAAAGAAAAAGCCCTGGTTGTCTATATCCTGTGATTCCTCATCTTCGGAGGTCAGGCGTTTTTCCAGGTGATCGAAGACAAGGCGGCGCAGGACCTCCACCAGCAGGCGGCCCTGCTGGCCTTCTTCCACCGCCGGGCCTATCTCGCGCACGAGGGCTTCCGTCATTTCCCGGCTTTGGCGCAGTTTGGCGGCTATCTTGTCGATCTTCTGCTTCTGCCTGCCCAGCGCCGAACGGGATACCCCTTCAACGCCGATGCTCCGCAAATGTTCCAGAAGCTCGTCCAGCGTCAGGCGGCCTTCGGAGAGGATGCGGTTGATCTCCGCCCGAATCTCCGGCGGCAGGCGGCGCAGTGTGGATTTGCGCCCCATATCACAGCCTCGGGCCTGGACGCTTCACGCCGGGAACCACAGCGCGGCCACAGGCCACGTCAAGACCGCGCCGGGTGATCTTGACGACGAGGATACCGGACAAAGCTTCGCATTCGACCAGCCCGGCGTCCTCAAGCCAGGCGGCGTCGGCATCCACGCAATCACGGGAAACGCCATGCCCCACGGCTTCAAGGGCGCTCTGCAGCAGGCTGGTATTCATGGCATAATCAGGGTCTTCGGCAAGAAAACGCAAAAACGCGCAACGGCGATTCTCCGCCTGCAATTCGGCAAATGTCCTCATCTTCTCTCCTGATCCAGATGGTGCTGGACAAGCATGTTGATTTGTTCCTTGATGCCGCCGATGGACGTATCCATGCCGTCCATGCGGTTGCGCACGGCCTTCATGTCGCCGCGCACCTCGGCGAGCGAGAGCGCGATCCTGTGCATGGTCTCGCTGTCCGGTACGGTTTCCATGCGACGCTCCAGCGATTCCAGCCGCCCGGACATGTTTTCCTGTTCCGTGCGTACGGCCTCGTATTCTTCCTTGGTGACGAAACGGCGGGACAGATGGTAGATGCCCCAGCCGTAGAAGAGAGTGGCGATCACGCCCAGCACAGGCCACCAGCGGTCAAGCACGGTCAAAAAGTCAGTCATGGGCGTTCTCCGCATAGTCGGCCAGCGCCCGGTAGCCCGCCTCCAGCTTCCGGCAATACTGGCCATAGTCCCGAACGTGAGCCAGCACGTCTTCCGGCGTGGCTAATGCGTCCGGCCGTATCCCGGTGCCAGCGGCTCCGGCGGCGCCGGAAGCATCAGCAGCGTTGCCGGTACCGGTGCGTCCGCTTTCGGCGCCACGACCGGTACCGGTTCCGGCAAGGCCGAGGGCCTGGTTGTAGAGCCGCACCCAGTCAGCAGTAAGGCCAGCACAATCACGACGGGCGGTTTCGGCAACATGGGCAAGCCTCCTGTTTACGGACGCACGTTCCGCGTCCAGCTCTTTCGTTTTTTGGGCCACTTCCAGGGCCAGACGGTCACCTCTGGCTATGGCCGCCGCCAGGCGCTCACGGGCGCTCTTTTCGGCGGCGGCCATAGCCTCGGCCCGGGCCTGTTCCTGTCGGGCGCGATCCTTTTCCATGACGGCGATCCGCGCCTCGCATTCCTGCCGTGCATCGTCGGCGCCGCGTCCGTACCCGGCAAGAAAGGCCATGCCCGCCACAAGGGCCAGCGCCACCCATTCCGTCAGGCTGTCGGGCAACAGGGAAAGGATGCGCCACATGTGCTAGACTCCCGGCCCCCAGCCTGCCTTGATATACGCGTACTGGCGTTCGTTCAGGATCAGCCTGGGGTAGTTGCGGTTTTCACGGAAGGCGGCTTTGCCGCGTCCGGCGTTCACGTTCTCCACGGCACCGAACCAGACGCGGTCATCCAGCCCCAGGCCACGGGCCTTTTTGCGGTCACGGCCCACCCAGCCCAAACCGCCGTTGTAGGCGGACAGGGTAAAGGCCATGCGCTCGCGGTCGTCATGTCCGGGCACACGCTCCCAGAGCCAGCGATCATAGGTGACGCAGGCACGCAGGCTCCATGCCGGATTGAACGGCGCGGGTCTGCCCGTTTCCGGGGCGACCGTGGGCAGCCATTTGGCCGTCGCCGGCATGAACTGCGCCAGTCCCTGAGCCCCCACGTGGGAAACCGTGTCGTTGCGCCACCAGCTTTCCGTGTGGATCTGCGCCGCGAACACGGCCACCGGGGCATCCAGGCCCCACACGGCGCGGGCCTCGCGGACAAGCTGGTTGCGGTACTGGAGCGCCGCACGAGGGATCGTGATTTCCGCGGCATGGGTGCTTCCGGCGGCCAGGCCCATATCAACAAGGGACAGGAGGCCTACCAGCACAACCACCAGTATGATCGCCCCGATCGCGTTCAGGGTCTCGAGCCATCCCCTCAGAGTGCCGCGCATGGCTACAGCCCCAGACAAAAGGCCAGCGTCACCGCCCCCACAACGACAGCCCGGTACACCAGCGCCGCGGCGAACACGCCCGCATAGCCCTCCACGATCGGATAGTCCACGTCGGAACCGCCGTCCGCGTCGGGATCCTTGCGCCAGTCGTCCACAAGGTAGCTGGTCAGGCGGGCATACGGGCAAAAGGCCACGCTGACCACATTGCCCAGCAGCGCGGCAAGCAGCACCAGCGCCGCCTTGTACAGCACGACAGGGAGCTGCTGGGGAGAAAAGACAGCCAGCCCGGTCACAAGGCACAGGGCGGCGACCCCCAGGTACAGGAACCACCAGCGGGCGGAAAACAGTTTGTTCAGCATGAAAACACCTCCGTTTGATTTGCCGTCACGATACAACGGCCAAACGGAGGCGTCTTTGAAAGGGCTTTAGGAAATGCCCCGGACGGGATCAGGAGAACAGGCCGGAAAGGCCGGGAAGGGAAAGCTGCGCATGCGCCCGCCGGGTGCGTTCCGCCTTGATGATGGCATAGACCCGCTGCTGCGTCAGGCCGTACTTTTGCGCAAGCTCCTGCACGTTCTGCCCGGTGAACTCCCGGTACAGAAGCGCGTCCCGCCGGCGGAAACGGGACGCGAGGTTCTTCGGGATATACACACTGGAACCGCCCCAGTCTTCGGCCAGCATGTCCGCCACACGCCGCCCGAAGTCCCTGGCCTGCGCTTCATCCATAGGGGGAAGCCCGCAGCGGGCCATGCGCGCCACCTTCGCGGCCACATCGTCCAGCAGTTCCGCATATCGTTCCGCCATGTGCGCATCCTCCTTTGCGGAAAGGATACACAAAAATCACACGGCCGGGGAAAAATTGACGTATATGCAATAACGTTGACGAATTTAAAGGCCGAAACGTCGAAAATAGGGAAATAGGGGAAAGACAGGGAGGGGATAAGGTTCGGTGGCTATGGCGGACAAACTGCTACCGCGGAGGAAGCCCGGCTTCTTTGCGCAGCTGTTCAAGAGCCTCATCGTAGTGGTCCATTTGCATACGGGCAAGCGTCCAGGGCAGTCGGAAAGAAAGCAGAAAGGACAGGACGGTAAACGCCATATAGGTGCGCTCAATCCATACAAGCAGCTCGTCCATCTCCTTGCAGAGTGTCGACAAGAATATCAACGCCAAGGTCACAAGATACAGCTCAAACATCCAGAGTTGACGAGTCAGGCGTTGCCTGACGGCAGGCCTGTTCAGTTCCAGAAATTTCCAGCTTCCCCGGGCGGCCAGTTTGGAAGGATCAGCGGTCAGAGCCATGAGTCCCACAAGGAAACCGGCCAAAACGGAAAACACGGTAACAATGATGGTAACCGCTTCCTTGTTATCATGGATGAAGGGATGCCCCCATAGAAAGGCCGCGACAGACAACGATGCGGCAAACACAAAGAACAGACAGCGGGAAATATCTATTTTCATCTCATTGCTCCAAAACTCCTGTTCGTTGCAGTTCGGAAAGATATTCTTTCATGCTATTCCATACGTCTTCATACTGTACACTTTTGCCAAACTTTTTAAATTTTATTGCTTTTTTAATACAGACTTCCTCATGACTTATCTTTTCCCCACCATATGTTATTATTCTAAAACCGTCATCATCTTCCGCTATCAATTTTTCTGAAAGGGTCTGCATTCGCGCTTTGCCATTTTCCCCGCCTTTCCGTGCTCTGTTGAATTTAAAAGTGACTTCTGCCGTCACATTTTCCTGTTCGGCAATCTCCCGAAAACGGGGGTCTTTTGCAAAGAAGGCACGGAATCCGTCAAGGACATGCCCCATCAGAAAAGTCCTGACGGTCGTTCTTTCCTCATACTGGAATGTTGCCGGGGAAATATTGCACCCCAAGGAAATCTCACTGACACCTTGACGGATAAGTCGCAGTTTATCAACATTAGCCATTTTTTGAATAGAGAATTTGATCTCGTCATCGGCATTGCCTGTTTTTTCGAGGAGCGCCTTTATATACTCCTTCGCTTTCGATACCGGCAGTCCAGAAGATGAAAAGAGCATATGATTGCCCTTAACAAGGAAGAACATGTCGGAGTCCATATAATTGCCGTCAGCCGGGGGAGCCACGAGCTGCACATCCACTTCACGCACGTTTGTTTTATTCGGAACCGCTGATGACGGCTCCCCGGGAGTTACCGCAGTAACGTGGACATAATGACCTTCGCTCTTGGTTTGCCGCACATGACAACTCTTAAATTCTTGGCCTTCAGATGAAAATACCCTGTCATTGACATCAGGCAGGGCGGCATGTGCTTTGTCAAGCAAGACTTCCATATTGGCCCCTGTCGGGGCTTTAAACTCTATGCGAAAGTAATTTATGGTTTTTGACTGCGTCGGAGTTTTCTTAGCCGGCTCATCTTCAATATTGAGTATTCGTTCCATATCAGTATCCTCGGCCAGGCGTTGCTTTCAAAATTCGCATGGTTCACTCCTTTTTAAACTGAGTATTCGGTCCGTAGACGTTAATTCGCTTCCCCCGTAGCCGCACGGAATACAGGGGAAACCCCCTTTCGGGACTCCCGGAGTTGGGCGTTTTCCTTTTCGAGTTCGCGGATGCGCTGATCGCGGCGGTCGATAAGCAAATTCTTACGCTCAATTTCTAGCTTCGCATGTTCTAAAGCGATACATAATTCAGCATTTTCCCGAACCAAGCGGTTTTGTTCCCGGAAAGCCTCAAGGATTTCCTTCTGAAGCTCTCGAATGTCCGACATGTCGGACGTTTTGTTTTTATAAAAATCAATATTTTCAACTAATTGATTCTGTTTTAGGGGGATAAAAGCGTCCGACGTGTCGGACGCTTTTTTGTCCTCTTCATAATGCGGCTGCACGAGAGGGGTGACCTTTCTCTCTGGGTACATCTTCCCTGTCCCCATAATGAGCCATTCGGAACATATACCGGTGTTTTGTATTACCATTTGGAGAAAATTGGCATCAGGAGTTCGTTCTCCTTTTTCTAATCTTGAAAGGGTAACTCTGTGAATGCCATTGATTTTTGAAAATTCATCAAGAGTTTTCTCCCCCCTTAATTGTCTTATACGTTCTCCAATGGTGGACATAAAATTAACCTCTTTTCTATGTATAAACTTTTTTCGTTAGATATGTTGACATTTAGTTCCAAATGGAACATTATTCCCCCAACAAAAACACGACAAAACACGATTCCCCAAAAGCCTACTAAACGCGCTCAGGGGACACAAGGAGGAAACATGATAACTCAGGCGGAAAACGGCTTTCTGCGTTCCCTGGAAGACGTGGAACGCGAGCTCGACCGGAAGGGAATCAGCAAGGCCGACTGGGCACGGGAACACGGGATCAAGCCGGGGGTACTGTACGAAATCTTCTCCCGCCGCTCGTCCTGCAGGCGGGGCGAAGCCCACCGCGCCGCCGTACTGCTGGGCCTGAAGGAAGGCGTCATTGAAGAGCGGGTGCAACCATGAGACATGCCCCCGGCAGAAGGCTTGCCAAGTTGCTGCGGATCTTACGCCGCAAGAACATGAAGATCGCCAAACTGAAACGGGAACTAAAGGAGGGACGTATGGAACAGCCCAGAAATGAAAAGCGCAAGACTGTCATCACCCTTACGGAAGGCGGGGGCGGAAGCGTGGATGTGACTATCGATTTTTTCCCCAGCGTCGGGGATGCGGGAGCGTGCGCCGCGCTGGGCATGGTCGGGTTCCAGGCCATCGTCAACGCAAGCTGCGAAAGAGAAACGAAGGAGTAACGCTATGAGTAATGAAGCTATGGATTACGTCAAAGAACTGGTGGAACACGCATATTTTATCGGGGCCGCCGGTCTGATCGCGGCCGCCGTGCGGACGGGGCAAATCCCGGTCATGCTGGCTCCGATGTATGCGCATACGGCGAAGGTGCGGGCGCGGACCTATGTCTGCCGCCTCAAGGTAGACGAAAAGGCCCTCCGCTGCGCCAACAGCGAAAAGGCCCAAAACGAAGAAGCTAGCAGCAATCTTCAGGCCGTACCTACCACGCCGGGCAATTCCGCGCAACTCCCGCCCATCGCTGCCGACTTGGAAGGGTTGGCCGTATCCCTCGGCATTCTGGCCGGAAAGGTTCCCGCCGAGGAATGGGAGTTTTTGAAGATATTCCGCACCAATCTGCGCGCCGTCGCGGAACGCGTGGCCGCGCTGGAAAACAGTCTGGAGGCGCCCCGTGGGTAATGCCAAGCGTCAAAACCTCCTGACCCGCTGCATCAAACTGATGAACGTGCTGGCGCCGCATATCGTCTCCGGCCTGTCCGTTACCGAGCTTTCCGAAAAAACCGGCCTTCCGGCCGCAGTGGTCTGCCGGGACATGGATGAACTGGCCGCCGCAGGCTGGGCACAAAAACTGGAGACCGGGCGCTGGGCCCTGACCACCAAACCCATCGCCCTGGCCACGGCCTGCGATCTGGCCCTGAAGACCGCCCGCGAGCGTCAGGACGATTTCAAACGCAATATCAGCGCCGGAGCCTTCCGGCTGATGGAGAAGTAACGCCATGCCCGACATTTCCGAAACCGCCCCCGCCACCCTCGACGCGGAGCTTGCCGCCGTGCGTACCGAAACCGTTTCCATATCAGAAGCCGACTTTGCCGAGTCCGTCCGCATGGCGGAAGAAATCGGCAAAGTCAAAATGGCGCAGGCCATTTCCAGCGGCCTTACTCTCGGCATTATCCGCTGGTTCGCTTCCATGAAGGAGTCCGGGAGCTACAAGGGCAAGCTTCTTGCGGGGGCGGACGGCAAGACATTCCGGCCGGAAACTTTCGAACACCTATGTAAAGGGATGGGGTTTTCTAAAAGCTATGTATGCGAAAATATTCAAAATTTCGGCACCCTCGGCGAACGCTACCTTTCCGAAGCGCAGGAGCTTGGTCTGAAAGTTCGGGACATGCGCAAGGTAAGGAAGGCGCTGAAGGACGCTCCGGAAGAAACGAAACAGGAGGTCTTCGCGGCCCTGCGCGACGCGAAGGATTCCTCGGAAGACCTGAAAACCGCCCTGGACGTTGTCTGCGCCCAGCTTACCGCCGCGAAGACGGAAACGAAGAAGCTCGCGGCCCAGGCCGAAAAACTGAAGAAGACGGAAGAAGATCTGCGCGCGGATTACGACGCCCGGGGCCAGCTGCTGGAAGCGCAGACGACGAAGTACGACGAGCTGAACGAAAAATACATCCGCGCCACCAGCCCGCATCCGTCAGACCGGGAAGCGCAGAAGCTCCTGCGCAACCAGACCTCGCGTGAGGAGCTGGACAAAAAGTGCGGCGACGCGCTGCTGGCCGTGGCCCAGCTTGCGGCGCACGGCGCGGCCATGCTGGCCGATGAGGATCTGGACGAGGATACGCTTGCCTACGTCCACCAGCGCATCTCCCTGGCGGTGAAGGGCATGGCCGCCGCCATACTGGACAATGGGATCGATATCGACCTTGCCGCCGAGTTCTCGGTGGACTTCGGCGACGAAGAGGCCGGAGACGGAACGGACGATGACTAAAAGGCGGACGGCATGGCTTCCATCCTTACATCCGAACAGACCCGGCTCGTGGGCGACATTGCACGGGAACTGGACGCTGCCGACCCCTGCGCGGGAGAACGCGGCGCCATCGTGAAGCGTCTGGCCGCAACGCTCGGGGTCTCGGTCAACACCGCGTACCGGTACCTGAAGCAGTATGCGGGCTGGACGAGCGGGAAAAAGCCGCGCCGGGGCAAGGGCGAGACCCGCGTGCCGGAAAGTTTGTGCCGCAAGGTGGCCGAACTGCTTTTGTTCCCGCGCGCCAACGGCAAACAGGTCATGACGCTGAAGCTTGCCGTCCATATCGCAAAAAGCAACGGGGAAGGCATAGCCGACCCCGAAACGGGGGAGATCCTCATGCCCTCAGTTGGAACCATCAGCCGGGCCATGCGGCAATACGGCTGCCACCCGGAACAGCTCAAAAAGGGGAAGCCCACAGGGCGCATCCGCTCCCTGCATCCCAACCACACATGGCTGCTGGACGCTTCGGTGTGCATCCTCTACCGCATACGCGGCACAAAGCGCGTCGTCTTTCTGGACGAGCGTTCCTACAACGCGAAGAAACCCAAAAACCTCATTGAGATCGGCAACCGGCGCATCGTGCGCTATGTCGTTGTCGACCATACCTCCAACGCCTTTTATGTCCGGTACGAGCAGGCTGCGGGTGAAACCGCCGAGGGGGTGCTGCGTACCCTGACAGAGTTCATTTCCGACCGTGGCCACCAGGATCCGGCGCACGGACTGCCGTCCATCCTGTACACGGACCCCGGCCCGGCCAATACGGCGTCGCTGATAACGAACTTCTGCGAGCAGCTGGACATCCGGCTTATCCATCACGCGCCCGGTGCGAAGAATGCCACGGGCGCGGTGGAAGTCCACCAGGACATTGTCGAAAAGCAGTTTGAAAGCCGTCTGCGTTTCATGGACGTGCCGGACGTGGCCTTTCTGCAAAGCGAGGCGGACCGCTGGCGGCGACACTTCTGCGCAAGGGCTGAACATTCCCGACTGAAGGCAACGCGTACCATAACGCGCAACGCCGCGTGGCTGACCATCAGGGAAGACCAACTGCGCACGGTCCCGCGCGACGTGCTGGAAGCTATTGCACAATGGAAGACGGAACGCCGGAACGTGGGAACCGACTTCGTTATTTCCGTTGATACGCGCACCCACTACGGCGTTCAAAGCTACGACCTGCGGGAGCTGGCCTATCACGGTCTGAGCGCGAGGGAGTCCGTGCGTGTACTGTTGAACCCCTTCAAGGCCCCGGAGATCGTCGCCGTGATGGACATGCCGGACGGTACGGAAAAGCGGTTCAACATCGCCCCGATGGAAAAGGACCAGTACAATCAGGACTTGTCCGCCCCGGTGTTCGGCGAAGGCTTCAGGGCCATGCCGAAAACGCACACGGAAAAGGTTCTGGAAGAGATCAAGAAGCAGGCCTACGGCGTGGAATCCGCCGAGGAAGCGGAACGCCTGCACAATGCGGGCACGCGGCCTTCCTCGGTCACCAACATCATGGCCGATGTGAAGGAAGCGCCCCTGTACCTTGGCCGGACGGGCCAGCCCGTCAGAGTGGCCGCGCCCACGGCGGAGCCCATGCCCATGAGCCGGATCGCCTTCGCGGTCATGATGAAGCGGGAGCACCCGGACGTCTGGAACGATACGACGGCCGCCGACTGCATGGAATGGCTTGCCACGCGCTTCCCTGATTCCATACCGGGGCCGGATATCGAAAACGTCGTCGCCCGCATGTGCGAGAAGTTCATGCCCCGGCGGGCGGCCGTGCTGGCCTTTGCCCCCGCCGACGGCGAAAGGAGGGCGGCATGTCGATAAAAGAGCTTCTTTTGGACTGTGCCCCTTCCCACAGGAAGCTGGCGGAAGAACTGGGCATATCCCCGGCGGCGCTCAGCCAGCTTTTGAACCACGGCGCCCTTCCCAAAAAGCGCTGGCCCGAGATCCGGGCGGCCATGCTTTCCCTCGCGGTCGCCCGCGGCAAGGCGGAAAGCGACATGGAAGCGGCCCTGAAAGAACTTGAACAACAACCGGTCTCCGCCCCGGAAGAAACGGCGGAACAGGAGGAAGATCCCGTGATCCTTCGCAAACAGACTTTGACCATGCAGGCCCGGCAGATGTTCGGGCTGGTACGCAACCCCTTTGCCGACCCGGAAACGTCTTCGGAAATCTATCTGAACGGCGAAAGCAGGACTATCCGCCAGGTGCTTTACGAGCAGGCGCGAACCGGCGGCTTCATGGCGCTTATCGGGGAATCCGGTTCCGGCAAGACCACACTGAAGGAAGAGCTGATTACCAGAGCGCAGGAAGATCAATTGCCCATCATTTTCATAGAGCCGTACACCCTCGCCATGTCGGAAAGCGACCGCATGGGCAAGCCTCTTGTGGCCGCTCACATTGAAGACGCCATCCTCAGCACGGTGGCGCCGGGCGAACGCATTCCCGTCCGGCCGGAATTGCGCCGCCGCCGGATGCACGAAATCCTGAAGGCCAGCAGCATGGCCGGGATGCGGCATTGCCTGATCATCGAGGAGGCGCACGATTTGCACCGCCAGACGCTCAAGAGCCTGAAGCGGTTCCACGAACTCAAGAACGGTATGACCCGCCTCCTGTCCATTATCCTGCTCGGACAGACCGAACTTGAAAAGAAGTTCAGCGTTACGGACACGTCGACCCGTGAAGTCGTGCAGCGTTGCGAAGTCTACCACCTGCCCGCAATCAGCGACCCCGGCGATTTTCTCCGCTACCGCTTTGAGCACGCGGGCCTGAACTTCAAGGCAATTTTTACCCCCGACGCGGTGGACGCCATACGGGAAAGTCTCACCGTTTCGCCGGACAGCCGGGGCGACGGCATCTATATGGGCTACCCGCTCATGATCGCGAACCTCGCCACGGCCGCGCTGAACCTCGCGGCCAGCGTGGGGGAAAAGCAGGTCACGGCGGATGTGGTGCGCATGGTGCGACAATAGGAGGGGGGGGCATGGAAAAACATTTCTACATCGGTGATGGCCCTCAGGCCGAGTCTCTTATCGCTGAGGCTCTCGCAAGGGAAAACGTCGCGCGTGAGGCCCGCAAGGCGCTTATTGCGGAATATGAGACGGACGGCCTGATCCTGAGCGTATGGAACGACGGGAAAGTCACGGGGCTTGCCTTTGAAAAGCCGGCGAGCCGCCCGTACCTGAAAGGGGAAACGCGGCTCTCGAACGGAGAAGGCTACGGCTATTATCCGAAGCTCAGTACAAAGGAAGGGAAGCGTCTTGCCCAAAAGCTCGAAGCCGAAGAACTGACCTTCAGTATGTCAAAGTTCATACTTGACAAGCTCAACCTTCACCGGATGGTCGCCGGGACGAGCCAAAGTTCCCGAACCGGGAGTGCGCTTTATTACTCCGTCGCGGGCATTGTTTCCGGGAAAATCCTTGTTTCCATTCCGGGCAGCAAAGAAAGCGAACATGGACGGGAGCCGTTCCCGGAGGTTCCGGCATGGCTTCGGGAAGTGAAAGAAAGCGAATGGCTTGCGGCCCAGGGGAGGTAACATAACATGACGGACAAGGAATTTGTGGATCTGGTGCGCAGGATGCGGGCGGTGCAACGCGTTTATTTCCAGTATCGCGCGCCGTCCGATCTGAACCGGGCGAGAGCCCTTGAACGCAAGGTCGACAGCGAGCTGGAACGCCGGGCCGCCGAGGAAGCGCCGCAACAGGCAACGTTCTTTTGAGGGAACAGTCATGCGGAGTTCCATCACAATCAGGATAAAGAACGGCAGGGTGACGGGTGCCACCTTGAGCGGCAAGGCGGCAAACAATTTCTTCAAAGCACTTCAAAAAGCCCGGGAGGAAGAAAATGGCAAAGCGAGTGAAACCGATCCTGAACATCCCCACGGTCCACGACCTGAACGAAGCGGACGCCTTTCTGGCAAAGATCAAGGCGCGTGAGCGTGAGCTTGCCCTGCTCGGGATCCAGCTGAAGGAAGACATTGACGCCCTGAAACTGAAATGCGCCGAAGCCGCAGCGCCCATCCAGGAAGAACTTGATATTCTGCACCAGGCGCTTGTCAGGTTCGGCGAAGCGAACAAGGAAGCGCTCTTCAGCAAAAAGCGCTCCCTCACGCTGAACTTTGGTGTCATCGGATTCCGGTTGACGCCGCCCGTGCCCAAGCCGTTGAAGAAAATCACCTGGGAACAGGTGCTCGGCATCCTGAAAAATTCCGACGATCAGGATCTTGTCGCCTGTGTCCGCATCAAGCAGGAAGTCGACAAAATGGCCTTGCGGGAACTGCCGCCGGAAAAGCTCGCCCAGGCGGGGTGCCGCCTGGAACAGGCCGACGAGTTCTTTTGCGATACCCGCGACGAAGCTCTTGCGAGGACGGAAGGAGGTGCCCAATGAGCACGACCACCAGTGGACTTATCAAGACCATACAGACCGGTCGCCGCAAGCTGGGCATGGACGACGAAACCTACCGGGCCCTGTTGGCGGACGTCAGCGGCGGCAAGACGTCAAGCAAGGACCTGAACGCCTACCAGCTGAAGGAGGTCCTCCGGCGGATGCGTGAAGCCGGATTCCGCAGTGCGACCGATCCCCAGCTTCGGAAGATCAAAAGTCTCTGGCTCAGCATGTATGACGAAGGCGTGGTCAGAAGCAAAAGCGACCAGGCCATTGCCGCGTATGTTCGGCGGATCACGAAAAAGGCCGTCAGTGCCTGCGGCGTAAAAGATCTTCAGCGTGTCATCGAAACGCTGAAACAATGGATTGACCGTGTGGAAGATGCCGCGGCCCGGGAGCGCCTGCTTCAGTTCTTTGCCTCCCTGCCGGTTTCCTCCCCCGTCCTTCAATAACTTGTAGTCTACGGAGTCACATCATGGACAAGAGCGAATTTATCAAGCAAGCCCTGAAAACCGTCCGGGAAAAACATTCCCGCAATCTCAACGCCACCGATATGGAAAAGGCGCTGCAATCGTTTTCTTCCGTGGCCGCCGCGGAACTGCTTGCCGGCGGGGAAGTGCCCCTGCCCGACCTGGGCAAGCTGAAGGTAAGGACCACCAACGCCCGCACCGGGCGCAATCCCAGGACGGGGGAAGCAATCGATATTCCCGCAGGCCGGAAGGTCGTTTTCACGCCCGGCAAGAACTTCAAGGAGGCCTTTCATGGATAAAGATACCATAGATGAGACCGCCCTGGTTATGCTGGTTGAAAACAACTGGCAGGAGTTCGTCGAATATTCGGGCGGCGAAGAATCAGCTGAAATGACCTTGCGGACACTGAAGGATGCCGCAGGTATGGTGTAGAACGAGAGAAACAGGGCCGCCTCAGAAAATGGGGCGGCCCCTATTGGTCGACAGGACCAGGGAGACAGCAGCATGAGCATTGATGAATTTATGCAAACAAAACTTTTCGGCCTTCTTTTTTCGCTGTTCTGCTTCGTTGTTTATGGCTCCCTTCTGTACCAGCTCGGCGGGCATATTGCCTACAAGCGCGGCTGGAAGGACGGGAGAGCGGACAACCCGAAACCGGAAGTCGTCGTTATCACGGAATATGTCTATGACAATAAGCGTATTGCCCGCTTCGATCCCCGTGTGCCTGATGTTTTTCTGCTCATCGATATGGAAGAAAGTACCATCGCCCGCATTCCGTACAATGTGCGTCTTGAAAAGCAGCTCCTTGCCAAGCCCGATACCAATACAAAAGCAAGCCGGGAAGAATAACATCCGGTGCATGCGAAACGGCCTTACGGGGCCGTCGTCGGGGCGTGGCGGCTCCGGCCTGATGAGCAGCGAAGAAAATAAAAAAGGGGGGGCAAGGCCCCCCTTTTCCTACTGCATATTCGTCAACAAAATTACAAAGTTTCTCAACATCGCAAAATCTAAATCCCAAGTTATCGCGTTTTAGCCCAGTAAGTTATCATGACGTTCCTCAGTTTCACGATTCTCACATTTCAAGGCAAAGAGGGGGAGTGCCTTCGGGCGGCTCCCCTTTTTCACACGCCGGGCAAGGGAGCCTTGGCGGCCCCTCCCGGTCCGCCGGGATGTCCCGGTTCTAACGGCGGGCCCGTGCCCGCAAGGAGGCGTGCCATGCGCGCTGTAGTCATCAAAGACATGTTTTGCCGCGGCAGCATCCTGTGCTGTGCGCTGCTTTTATGCTGCCTGTGCCTTTGGCCTGCCGGGGCCCGCGCCCTTTCGTCCGATGCGGCCCGGGCCTGCGTGGTGGAGGCGGGCGGGGCCGTGGACAATGCGGATGCTGCCTGCTTCGAGCAGCTCGTGGATATGGATGCCATCCTCAATGAGGCCGTGGACCTGTTCATGAAGGAGGCCGCCAAGCCGGAGAACTCTTCCCTGCTGCCGCCCATGCTGGCCCTGATGTTCTCCGGGGCCGCCATGGCCGAGGACAACGGCCTGGGCGTGCGCAAGCTGCTGGTCTCCGAAGCCCGGGCCTTCGTGCACAATGGCATCGCTTCCGGTGCCTTTGCCGGGAAGAGCGTGCAGGACTACCGGGCGGAAGGCTGGGTGGCGCCCCTGTTCGAGTCCGTGTCCATGGGCCGCAAGGAGATCCGCAATGTGGGCACGCCCGTGCGCCAGGGCAAGGACTGGATCGTGCCCTTCGTGCTGCGTGACCACGGCAATGGCAACAGCTATGCCGTGCGTGCGCGGGTGAGCGATGCCGGGGGCAGCCCGCGCGTGGTGGCCGTGGAGAACCTGCGTCAGTTGTTCGTCATCCTGGGCAAGGAGGCCCAGGCGCTGGAAAGCTAGGCGCTTCGGACGGCGTCGGTCCCGGTCTGTAAGGCATCTGCGTCCGCGGGAGGCAAGCGGGACAGAGCCCGCCCTGCGGCGCAGGGCAAGCCCGTGCTCCATCCCGGACGGCCCGCCGGGGACTGGCCTCCCTCCCTTTTTTAAAGGCAAAATAGAAAACCACCCGTTTTACCGGGTGGTTTTCTGCGTTTTGGCGGGAAAACGCACTGGCAAGCCTCCCTTCCGGCAGGCAGGCGGGGCGGCGGGGGATCAGTGCTTCCGCTGTTCCCTGCGGTCCCAAAGGGCCAGACGCAGGCGGTCGAGGACCATGAAGCCGCCGCTGCACAGCACCATGAAGGCCGCCGCCATGAAGACGCCCCGGTAGCCGAAACCGGCATGGATCACGGCGCCGCCCAGCAGGGGGCCCAGCATGCCGCTGGCATCGAAGGTGAGCATCATCACGTTGGAGTTGATGGAGCGCGTGGCGTCCGTGGAGCGGTCGTAGATGGTGGCCGCCAGCAAAGGATAGAGCAGGCCCAGGCCGATGCCGTACAGGATGGTCAGGGGCAGGAAGGCCCAGAGGGGGCCCCAGGCCAGACCGGTCATGCTGATGGCCAGGGCCACGGCGCAGAGGGGCACGATACGGTAGCGGGGCAGGGTATCCAGCACATGGCCGCCGAACAGACGCACCAGGATGATGGTGGTGGTGTAGCCCATGAAGAACATGGCCGGGGTGGCGCCGGTGGTCACGCACAGGCCCTTCATGAAGTAGATGGCCAGGGCCGTCATGATGCTGAAGGAAAGGCAGGCCAGATAGATGCAGCCCAGGCCGGAGTGGGTCATGGAATAGAGGATGGCGCGCGGCGTCATCTGGTTCTTGGCCGTATCGGCGGAGATCTCGGGCTTGCGCAGCTTGGGGGCCAGGGGCACGAGCATGCACAGGGCGGGGATGGCCAGCACGGCCATGAGGGCGAACAAACGGGGCTCACCGCCCAGCAGGGGCAGGATCTGTTCGCCCACGGCCGGGATGATGGAATAGGGCAGCAGGGTGGTCAGGGAGAAGATGGCGAAGCCCCGGGCGCTCTGGCCCTTGGGGATGCAGCTGACCAGCACGGCCACCACACAGCTGGAGTAGACCGCCAGCGAGATGCCCTGGGCGATGCGCAGGCCCAGGATCAGCCAGATGCTGTCGGGCCCGTGGATGAAGGGATAGGCCAGCATGATGCAGCTGGAAAGGCAGATGGTGACCAGCAGGGCAGGCAGCTTGCTGCGCGAGAGCAGCACGATGCTGGCCAGGGGCCGCCAGAGCAGGACCATGGCGAACAGGGCCGAGAGCAGGATGCCGCGCCAGTTGGGGCTGACCTGCAAGCCTTCCAGCCATTGTTCGAAACAGTAGAAGACGGCCATATAGCTGTTGTTGCACATGGCCATGCAGAAAAGCAGGATGAAGTCGCGACTGAAGAGGGTCTGTTTTTTTTCGTTTTCGGGCAGCGTAGGGAGCATGGGAGACCGCCTTGCTGAAAAGGGAGAGGGAGACGAGACAATCTAAGGCTATTTGGTTGCGTCCGCAACCCGATCAGCACAAAAAAGTGGCTACTCTGCCGAAAGAGAGGAACAGGAAAGCCCCTCCGCAGGGGAGGGGCTTCCGTGACAGGATACGATCCTCCGCCGGGGATCAGTGATATTCGCCGTTGAGGAATTTCATGGCATAGCCGTGCACGGCCGCATCGGAAGTCATGAGCATGTCCATCTGGCGGGTCATGATGAGCAGGCGGCCCAGCTGGTCCAGGCGCGAGAGGACATCCAGCCGGGGGTACTTCTGGTAGCGGGCGCGGATACGGTCGCCTACTATTTCTACAGTAAAGCCCAGCTCCGTCAGGATGACCCCGATGCAGCGCACGCGCCGTTCGCGCTGCACGCTGCCGGCCGCACCACCGGCGAATTCGAAGCGGATGTAGTTCTTGCTCAGGGTCTCGCCGCACCAGCTGTCCAGGATGGCGTAGTGGTAGCCCACGCGCGAGGAGAAGTTCACATAACGGTCCGAGACGATGGCGTAGCTGCGGTCGCCGAAACGCTGGCCGCCCTGCTGGTTGCCGCCGCTCATGTTCTGGTTCATGACGGACAGGAAGCCGCGCATGTTGATGGGGCGGGGCCCACGGGCCTGGACGGCAGGATTGAGCATGCCGGACAGCACTTCCGCGAAGGGCTCGCTGATGACGTCCTCGGGCGTGACGCGGCGGGACTCGGGATTCTTGAGGCCGCCGCCGAGGTCGATGACGTACAGGTCCAGCGGCACCGGACAGACCAGCTGGCTGGCCGCGCCCATGCTGCCCTCGGTGACGCTGTCGGAGATGAGGAACATCTCGCTGTAGCTTTTTTCATGGGCATAACGCATGACGTCGTGCAGCGAGGTGCAGTTGGCCGGGCTGAAGAGCTCCGAATGCGGGTCCACCAGATGCAGGGGCATGATGTAGCTGGCGATGCGGCGCAGCAGGATCAGGGCCGGGGTATCCGCGGCGGGACGGCGGGGTTGCAGGCGCAGGGCCAGCAGCTCGGGGATCTCGCCCTTGAACACGCGCCCGCCGATGGCATCCACGGTGACGACCTCGCCTTCTTCCAGCAAACTGGTGGCACCGGGCAGGTTGATGACCGTGGGCATGCCGAATTCACGGCAGACAGACGCCATGTGACCGGTAAGGCTGCCCGTCTCGGCGATGATGGCCGAGGCCCGCTGCATGGTCACCATGGCATCGGGCGAGGTGTGCTGCAGGAGCATGACCGCGCCTTCGGGGAAGTGGGTGAGGTCCTGCGAAGGATGCACATGGATGACGGGGCCGCAGCCCACGCCCTTGGCCGCCACTTCGCCGCCGCTGAGCAGGGGGCGCAGGTGCGAGAGCGCCGGGGCCGTCACTTCGCTGACCGAGGCGTCCAGACCCATGGGCCGGGTCTGGAGCAGGATGATCTGGTCGTCTTCGTCCACGGCCCATTCCACGTCCTGCGGATACTGGTAATGGCGTTCCAGCTCCAGCGCCATGGAGGCCAGCTGCTGCGCCTGCTCATGCGACAGGCTGGGCACGTTGCGCAGGCTTTCGGGCACGTCCTCTTCCTTGCTCTCCACGCCGTGGCGTCCGGGAGCCAGCACGAGGCGGACCTCCTTGTGGGCGATGGTCTCCTGCTGGATGCGCAGGTTGGCGCGCGAGACCAGCCAGTTGTCCGGGGTGGCCGTGCCGTCCACCACCATCTCGCCCAGGCCCCAGGTGCCCTGGATCATGACGCAGTTGGAGCGCAGGTCCACGGGATGCCGGGAGAAGGCCACGCCGGCCGCCTTGGCCTGCACCATCTTGAGACAGCACATGCCCATGCTGGTGGCGTCCAGCGGATAGCCGTTGCGGGCGCGGTAGGCCAGGGCACGGGGCGAGAACAGACTGGCCAGCACACGCTTGAAGGCCGTGGGCAGGCTCTCGCGCGTGGCGCCGAGGATGCTCAGGTACTGGCCGGCAAAGGACTGCACCCCGTCCTCGTCCACGGCACTGGAGCGCAGGGCGGCCTGTACCTGGCTGTCTTTGCCGAAAGCCTCGTCCCAGCCGTCGAGCAGGGCTTTTTCCACTTCTTCGGGCAGAGGGGCTTCCAGGATCAGGTTCTGCACGGTACGGGCAGCGTCCTGCAGGCTGTGGGGCACGTCGGCGTCCACCTTGCACAGGGTGGAATGGATCTTCTTGAACAGGCCGCTGGGGCGCAGCAGGGCCAGGCTGCTGGCCTGGATGGTGACCGCGAAGCCGGGAGGCACGGGCATGTCCAGCATGTTGCTCAGTTCGCCCAGGTTGGCGTTCTTGCCGCCCACGCTGTAGCCCATGCTGGCGTCCACTTCCGTCAGGGGCAGGATGAGCGCATTGACGTCGCCGCGGGTATGCTTCTCCAGCTCGTTCTCGATGTGCCGCCCGATGGCAGCCACGCTTTTTTCCAGATCCTTGTAGCGGTTGCGCGACATGTCGTTGAGGCAGGCCGCCATGCGTTCGCAGTGGAAGACCGCCTTGCGGGCGATGCGCCGTACCTGATGGGTCTCCAGATGCTTGTCGCCGCGCTGGGCCGCGTCCAGCTTGGCCAGGATGGCGGCCAGGTCCGCATTGGACTGGAGCAGCTCGTTGAAGGAGGCGTAGCGACGGCCAAAAGCGGTCATGGCCTGCTCGCGGCTGATGCGCGGCTCCAGGCCAAACAGGCGTTTGAGAGTCTTGATGGTCGTGGTCATGGAACTTCCTTTTGCTTCCCCCGGCAGGGCATGGAAGGCAGACGGCGCAGGTACGCCCGGCCTGTTCCCGGAGGCGTGCCGCCCGGGGCAGACCGTCCGGCATCCGGCAGGCGGCCTACCGCCGTGCCGTCATGTCACGGAAGGGCTGCCTCAGGCGCGGAACCCGCGTGCTGCCGGCAACACTATATAGCGTTGGGCCGGGCCGCGCCCTTCCCTGCGGACAAGGCCCAGACGGACCAGAATCTGCAGGTCGTACTGGGCGGTACGCATGGAGATGTCCTTGCCTGACATGTCCTGATATTCCTGCCGGCTGATGCTGCCGAGCTCCACTATCTGGGGCAGCAGACGGGCAAGACGGGCATTGAGGCGCGGCTGGGCATCTTCCGCAGCGGGCATCGCGCCTTGATCCTCGCTTTCGGCCGGAACGGGCTGGGCAACAGGACTTTCTGCCGTTTCCGCAGCCTCGCCGTGGGGCTGCCTGCTGTCGGCCCGTGCGGGCGGGCAGGAGAGCTTGCCGCGTTCCGGTCGCGCAATGTCTCCGGGAAGGGTATCCGGTCCCAACTGGATGTTTTCTGCAAAAATGAGGCCATTTTCGCAAAAAGCCAGGGCCCGGGCCAGGCAGTTCTGCAGCTCGCGCACGTTGCCCGGCCAGTGGTATTCCTGGAGCTTGCGCAGGGCGCCGCGGCTGAGGCGCGGCGTGGGCAGGCCCTGGGATTCCGCGGCCCGGGTCAGGAAAAAGACGGCCAGCAGGGGCAGGTCGGACTTGCGGCGGCGCAGGGGGGGCGTGCGGATGGTGATGACGGCCAGACGGTAATAGAGGTCCTCGCGGAAGGAACCTTCCTGGGCGTCCTGCAACAGCTCCGCGTTGGTGGCGGCGATGATGCGGGTATCGAAAGGCACGTCCTCGTCGCTGCCCAGCGGGCGGATCATACGGGTGGAGAGCGCCCGCAGCAGGGCCTGCTGGACCTTGGGGGCCGCGTTGCCGATCTCGTCCAGCATCAGGGTGCCGCCCTCGGCCGTGAGGAAGGCGCCCTTGCGGGGCTGGCGCGCCTCGGTGAAGGCGCCCTTGACGTGGCCGAACAGGGTATCCATGAGCAGGTTCTCGTCCAGGGCACCGCAGTTGATGGTGATGAAGGGGCCGTTGGCACGGGGGCTGGCCTGGTGGATGGCCGCCGAGACAAGCTCCTTGCCGGTGCCCGTCTCGCCGATGACGAGGACGTCGGCCATGGTGGGCGCGGCCTTGAGGATGTTGGCGCGCAGGTCCTGCATGGCGGCGGAGGTGCCCACAAGGCCGTTTTCGGGGATGTCGTCCAGCTCCGGCATGTTCTCGGCTGGTTCGCGGGCCCGGCGGGCGTCCTGCATGAGCTGCTGGTTGAGCTGTTCCTCCTCGCTGCGGCGCAGGCGGTGGAGCAGGGCGTTGATGGCATCCTTGAGCTGTTCGAGCTCCCGGGGCATGGGCGGCAGCACCAGCGGGTTGGAGCTATGGCTGTCGATGCGCATGTTCACTTCATTGGACAGGCGGCGCAGGCGCTTGGTGGTGCCGCGTGCCAGCCAGGCCAGGCCCAGTCCCAGCAGGCAGATGCCGGCCAGCAGGCAGATGCCGTAGATGCCGATGATCTGGATGCCGGTGCGGGTGGCGGTGAAGCTGGTGTCCAGCACGGCCAGGCCGCCCATGATGGTACGCGGGCTGTCGGGATTGGCGGCAAAGGTGACGGGCGCGAAGCTGACGCCTTCCACGGCGCTGTTCTCGTGTCCCCAGGCATCGCTGTTGTCCAGGAAGATCTGGCCGGAGTGCCCGGCCTGGACGTTGGAGACCATGGACCAGTAATTGACGTGGTTGGGGCCGGGCCGGAAGGCGGTGCTGAAGCCGGCGCGGCCGAACTCGCCCTGGAAGCCGGCGCGCAGCGAGTCGCTGTTGAGGCGGCCGCCGGCCTCGTCCGCCTCCAGATTCTCGGACTGGAAGAGCATCCAGCCCTGGTTGTCGAAGAAGATGCTGCGGATGCGGGTCTCGTCGTCGGCGGTGCGCAGGGGAGCGGACGACGACGAGAACATGCTGATGGCGTCGCGCAGGACGGTCAGGTCCAGAGAAAGGATGAGCATGCCCTGGAAGACGCCCTGGCTGTCGTAGATGGGCGTGGAGAAGCGGATGACGTAAAGGGGGATGCTTTGCACGGAATCGTTGAGCGGGACCATGGAATAGACCACTTCCAGGGGCTGGCTGATCTGCACATGGCCGGGCCGCTGGGCCGCGCTCAGGCTGGTGAAGGGGTTGCCCACGGTGGCGGAGGCGATATCGGGAGGGATGGAGATGATCTCGCCGCCGTAGCTGAGCAGCAGATAGCGCTGGGAGGGATCCGTGCCCATGAAGGCCACCTCGCGGTAGCGCAAGCCTTCGGCACGCACGCGGAACTGGAGGCGGCGCACCATATCTTTGGGATCCATGGAGCCGGCGGCCAGGATGAGGAGCTGGTTTCGGGTCTCTGTGAGAATTTGCTCAAGCGAAAGGCTCATGGCCTGGGCATGCAATTGGGCATTGCGGGCTATTGCGCGATTGACCAGGGCTTCGATACTGCGTCCCGTTGCGAGGAAAACAAGTAATAAAACCAGCGTTAAAAGTGGTAAACCGAGCAAAAGCACCCGGCTTGTCATGCTGCGGTTGACGAAGAACCGGGTGGTTTCCAGCGAATTTCCCAGGACGGGTCTGGTCCAGATGCGCATACAGCCTCCCGATAACGCAAAAAGCGTGCAACTTTCCTGAAAATCTATCCGCAATGCGCAGTTTGCGCAAGAGAAAAAACGCTTGGCAGTGTTGCCAATCAAGGATTTCCGGGTTTTTTAGCGAAATTGGCACGGGTGTTGCTTAAAACGAGCATGTGAAGTTTAGGACGAATGGTCCTGCCGTGGGACGCAGGATCTGGATGCAACAACCCCAAGACCCGGAGGAGAACATGAAAATGATGCGCAAGCTCTGGACAGCCATTGCGGGCAGTTTCGTCATGCTGCTGGTCATGATGCCTTCCCTGGCCCTGGCAGCCAAGAAGGCAGCGGCAAACGTGGTCATCGTGGCCGATACCCGCCGCCTGGACGGCATCATGCTGTGGTGGGCGCAGATGTACAATGACAGTCATCTGTACTTCACCATCCTGACCATCATCATCATCCCGACGGTCGGCTGCATCTTCGGCTTCCTGGCCGACGTTGTGATGTCGCACATCGGTATCGACCTCAAGCACCGCGAGCTGGCTGAACACTAGGCCGGAAGGGAGGAAAACATGGATTGGTTGTATGTTTTGATGCCCATCTCCGGCGTGACGATTTTCTGGCCCGGTCTGATCATTCTGGGTCTCGGCGTCGGCATTATCGGTGGTTTCTTTGGTATGGGCGGTGCCTGGATGGTTACCCCCGGTCTGAACATCCTCGGCTTCCCCATGGCCTTCGCCGTGGGCACGGACGTTGCCCACATGGCCGGCAAATCCCTGATCTCGACCCTGCGGCACGGCAAGTTCGGTAACGTTGACTACAAGCTCGGCCTGACCATGCTGGCCGGTACCATCATCGGTGTGGAACTGGGCGCCCAGATGCTGATGTGGCTGGAACGCCTGGGCTCCGTCGACAAGGTCGTGCGCTGGCTGTACGTCGTGCTGCTGATCTGCATGGCCTGGATGGTCTTCCATGACGTGTCCCTGCGCAAGAAGAAGGAACGCGAAGCCGCCGCCCGCGGTGAAGCGCTCTCCGCTACCGCCACCGGTCTCGACTGGGCCTCCAAGCTGCACGCCATCCGCATTCCCCCCATGGTGCACTTCCACGGCGCCGGTATCTACTGCTCCGCCTGGCTGCCCATCGTGGTCTCCCTGTTCACCGGCTGGCTGGCCGGTATCCTCGGCATCGGCGGCGGTCTGATCCGCATGCCCGCCCTGGTGTACCTGGTTGGTTGCCCCACCCATGTGGCCGTGGGTACGGACCTCTTCGAAGTGGCCATCTCCGGCCTGTACGGCGCCGCTTCCTTCACCTTCAAGGGTCGTACTGAACTCGTGGCCGCCCTCATCATGCTGGTCGGCGCCGCCATCGGTGCCCAGGTCGGCGCTGTCGCCACCAAGTACATCAAGGGTTACGGCATCCGTATCGCCTTCGGCTGCGCCGTGCTCGGCTGCCTCGCTTCCGTGGTCCTGAAGCTCATCCAGCCCTACTTCCCCGCCTATGCCGGCTTCATCAACGGCATCGCCACCGTGGTGGTCCTGGGCTTCGTGAGCGCCATCTCCCTCTACATCACCGTCCGTATGGTTCAGGGCGCCAAGGCTGAACTGGCCGCCAAGAAGCGCCAGGCGTAAGGAGGCAGCACATGAGAATGCGTAACGTAATTCTGACTCTGGTACTGGCTCTCAGCCTCGGTCTGACCGCGTGCGAATTTGGCCAGGTGGAACAGGGCCGCTGCGTGGCCTTCAATCCGGAAACCAAAACCCTTCTGGTGGTGCTGGACGTCAATCATGACCAGCGCAACCCCCACTACTCCGGCGGCGTCCATGAGTACACCCTGCCTGCCGATCCGTCTGAAATCGGTCCCCTGCCCGTTCCCGGCGGCCGCGTGATGTTCGACCTGGAAAAGTCCACCGTCACCATCTTCAACCCCGAGACCAAGGCTCTGGAAGTCCTGAACGTGCAGTTCTCCGATGTTGAGAAGGGCCTCAAGCGCACCCATCCCAAGGTGCACGGCAAGACCTTCCCCATCATCGACAAGGACAAGATGTCTGTGACCGAATACTCGGCCCGCCTGCAGGCCCTGGTGACCTTCACCATCCCCGCCGACAAGATCGACCTGCCCCCGGCCACCTGGGAAGCCGGTGACGAAGTCCGCATGTACTACAAGGAAAATGCCAAGCATCAGGCCCTGCGGTTCATGAACATCACCCGCACCAACATCTTCAAGAAGTAAACAACAGCAGCATCCACAACCCGGGGGGCGGCCCTCCGCCCCCCACCCCCTCCTGCTAGACGAGACTGCCGTGAAAAGCCTTTCCCGGCAGTCTTTTGATAACAGACCTTCTTCCCGCCAAGGAGCCCGTCATGACCAGCAGCTACAAGCGTTCCCTGTATTCCAGCATCGTCCGCATTGTTGCCAATGTGGTGATGATAGGCGCTGTCTTCCTGGGCATGTACATGGCCTCCCGTTCGCCCATGTCCTCCATGAGCACGTTCTGCCTCTGGTTCTTTGGCATCTCCATTCCTGTCTGGATGGGGGCGTTCGCCCTGATTCGCAAGATCCGTCAGGTCTACGCCGATGAAGGCGCCACCTACATCGAACTGCCCCGGCAGGGCGCCAGTCTGGTCTACTGGCGGGTCCTGGAACAGCCCCAGCACCACCTGGGGATCGTTCGCTGACATTCGCCTCCGGAAAAGCCCGCTGCCCTCCGTCCCCGCCGCTTTGGGCCGGGGCCCGAAGCGGAGGCGGCGGGCTTGCCGGAAGGCCGCTCTTCCTCTAGACTGCCCGTATGAGCGATTCCTCCAATTCCTTCTGGCAGGCACTGCCAGCCCTCAAAGAACGCCAGCGCCGCACAGGCCTGCTGGCCGCTCTTGTGCTGGGGCTGGCTGTCCTCGTTCTTGTGGACGGTCTGCAGGCCCTCATGCGTGCCGGGTCCTACCATCTGGACATCGTTGCCGGGCAGGGGACCATGCTTTCCGGTCCCATCGGCATCGACAAGCCGCGCGACAGCGACCTGCTGGTCTCCGTGACCCCGGAAGGCGCGCCGCTGAGCTTCCGTCTGGACGGCTTTTTTGCCAGCTACTGGTTCGGCAACGGCATGTGGCGCGGCGAGATCGTGGCGGAGCAGGGGGCCACTCCCGGCACCTATGCCCTGAGCGTCCGGGTGCGCGGCACACCGGCCAGCGCCACGCAGCGCTATGAGGTCACCGTCTGGAGCGACGCCGCCAGCCTGCGTCAGGGGGCCTACTCCCTGACCGTGTCCCTGCTGGGCTTCAATCCCTTCTGGCTGTCCGGCATCCTGGCCTGTATCGGCGTCGTGCCGGGCCTGCTCTCCTTCCTGTCCGGGCGGCGCATCGTCAGGCTGCTCTGGTACGCCGGGTTCAGCGAAGTGTTCCGCACGGAGGCCCGGAAGGACGGCAGCCTGATGCTCTGGTGCTCGGGCTCCAAGAAGGAAGGCCCCGCCGAAGGGGCCCTGTGCGAGGTGGTGGATGCCGGTGGGCAACTGCTGGGCCGGGCCAGGCTGGAGAAAAAGGCCGCCACCTGCATGGAATTGCGGATGGCTGCCGGGGAACTGCCCGACGGCGAAATCCCGGAAAGCTGCTACGTGCGTCTGTCCGCACCGCGCAACTGAGTCTTTTGCCCAAAAAGATCGCATGGAGGGCTTCCCGGCAGGGAGGCCCTTTTTCATCGTCTGTGGAGCTCCGGCCGCGCGCCGGGCTTTTCGGCATGTCCCGTCCCGGAAGGGAAGGGGGGCCGGTGTCCGGCTGTCTCCCGGAAGAGGGGCCGCCGGGGCGGGAACAGCGTCATGCCCCGCAACGCGCCCCGTTCCGCCGTCCCCCGCCTGTCCTGCTTGCCGCCGGGGCGGCCATGGGCTACACTTGCAAAGCGCCGTGGCTCTGCCATGGCAGCTGTCATAACAAGGATGTAACTGCAAGATGTCTGAACTGTGTCCCTGCGGCAGTGGCCGCCCTCTGGACGAATGTTGTGGTCCCTACCTGGAAGGCAAGGCCTGGCCCGATGATGCCGACACCATGGTGCGCTCGCGCTTCAGCGCCTATTGCCTCGGCAAATTCGATTATCTGGTGGAGACCACCCATCCCGCCTATCGCGAAGATCTGACCGCCCAGATGCTGGAAGAGCAGACCCGTGACGTCCACTGGCTGCGTCTGGACATGGGCCCCTGTGAAAAGGACCAGCCCGAAGGCGAGAACGGCGAGCTCTTCGATACGGCCGAATTTTATGCCTACTACGAACTGGAAGGTTCCGTGCGCCAGATCGGCGAACGCAGCTTTTTCCAGCGCAAGGACGGCAAGCTGTACTATGTGGACGGCGTGGCCCGTCGCCCCAAGGCTTACCGTCGTCCCGAGCCCAAGGTGGGCCGTAACGATCCCTGTCCCTGCGGCAGCGGCAAAAAGTACAAGAAGTGCTGCGGCCGGGAATCGGCCTAGGCGGGGGGATCCATGGCCAATCCTGGCCCTGTTGCCGCCATCCGGCAATTTTGTCTTGAATGTCAGGGCAATTCCTCCCGTTCCGTGCGTCAGTGCGCGGATGAGGACTGCCCCCTGTGGGGCTGGCGCATGGCCGCCATCGAGGCGGACAGCCGTCCGGAATGGCATGGCCCGGATGCGCCGCGCCGTGCCCTGCGCGTCATCCGCGGGCAGTGCATGATGTGCGCCGGCAGCCGTGCCGACGTGCGCCAGTGTGCCGCCCGTGAGGACTGCGTGCTGTGGCGCTACCGTTTCGGCGTGCGACCGCAAACCTACAAAGAGGTGCGGCGGCGTTTTTTTGCCCCCAAGCCCCTGAAACTGTTTTGATCTCACGGAGCGGCATCATCGTGGTGCCGCTCCGGGCCTCTTTCCGGCCCTGCCGGTCCTTTTGGCTTCCCTTGCGGAAGACGCCCCATCCAGGGGGAGGACACCATGATGCATACGCTTGAATGGTCCCGCGCCTATACCGGTCGTCTGCAGCGGGACGCTGCCGCCGTTTTCGCCGCGCGTGCGCCGGAGCTGTCGCGCCGTCTGGAGACGGAATGCGCGCAAGGCTCGCTGCCTTTCCTGACCATGCCGTACCGGGAGCGCCTGGAGCGGGAACTGCCGCCCCTGCTGCCCCGGGTCCGTGCGCGGCGCCATATGCTGGTGCTGGGCATCGGCGGCTCCGCACTGGGGGCCCGCGCCCTGCAGCGCGCCTTTGCGCCCGGGCAGGACGGTCCCTGCCATGACGGCCCCTGCCTCTGGATCGCGGACAACGTCTGCGCCGCCACCTTCGAGAGCTGGCTGGCCAAGCTGCCGCCCCACGAGACCACGGTGGTCTGCATCAGCAAGTCCGGCGGCACCATCGAGACCCTTGCCCAGTACTTCCTTTGCCGGGACTGGCTGCGCAAGGCCCTGGGCGAGCGCTGGCACGAGCACATGATCGTGGTCACGGACCTGCACCAGGGTTTCCTGCGCGAGGAGGCCTCCCGCTACGCTCTGGATTCGCTGGAAGTTCCGGACAATCTGGGCGGCCGCTATTCGGCCCTTTCGGCCGTGGGCCTGCTGCCCGCCGCCTTTTTGGGTATCGACTGGCAGGCCCTGCTGGACGGGGCGGCCGCTGTGGCCCGCCCGCTGGCCCAGGATCCGTCCTGCCTTGCCGGGCATCCCGCCTTCCATCTGGCCTGCTGGGCCAACGCCCTGGAGAGCCACGGCTACAGCCAGCTGGTGTTTTTCTGCTATGTGCCGCAATGGGCCACCTATGGCCCCTGGTTCGCCCAGCTCTGGGCCGAGAGCCTGGGCAAGGACGGCAAGGGCATCATGCCCGTGCCCGCCACCGGGGTCACGGACCAGCATTCCGTCAACCAGATGTTCCTGGACGGGCAGCGTGACAAGGGCTGCATCTTCGTGACCGCCAGGGGACTGGAGCAGGGGCGGCATTTCGGCCGGGACCTGCCTGACCACTGGAGCTGGCTGCGCGGCAAGCCCTTCGGGGCCCTGCTGGAAGCCGAAGGCCTGGGCACGCGCATGGCCCTGTGCAAGAGCGGCGTGCCCCTGCTGCACATGGAGATGGGCGAATGCACGCCCCGCGCCGCGGGCAGCATGATGCTGCTGCTGGAAGCGGCCACGGTCTTCACCGGCTGGCTCATGGACATCGATCCGCTGGACCAGCCCGCGGTGGAACTGGGCAAGCGGCTGGCCAACACCCGTCTGGGGGCGTCCGGTTATCCCCGGGAGGCTGCCGACCTGGCCGAATTTCTGGCTGTGGCGCAGGAGCCCGAGAGCTTCTAGGGGGCCCGTTTTTCCCTGCCGCGCCTCCGGCCTGCCCTGTTGCGGGCCGTGGGCGGCAGACTGGAGCATCGCATGTTCAAAGGTGGTACCGCCGCAGCGGGAGCGACGGCAGAGCAGGATCTGCCGCTGAGCTATGCCCGCACGCTGTCCTGGCTCTCGTTGCTGGTCATCATGGCCACCAGTCTGGTGCTGTCGTTCTTCATCGCCAATTCGGCGCGCGAGGCCCTGCTGACACGGCAGGAGAACTTTTCCCGCCTGCTGGCCGAGAACCTCAACCACCAGATCTACCGGCGTTTCGCCCTGCCCACGCTGCTGGCCCACGGGCGCATCGCCCTGCGCCAGCCCAGCCAGTACGACAGGCTGGATCAGGTGGTGCAGTCCGTGGTCCACGGGCTGCCCATGGAACGCCTGCGCATCTATGACTTCACGCGGGTGGTGGCCTATTCCACCAGCAAGGAAGAGCTGGGCCGCATGGGCGTGGGCCCGGAAAGCCTGGACAGCACCCTGCGCGGCGGCGTGCCCAAGCCGGAGCTGATCTCCAATATCCCGGACTGGCGGGCCATCTTCCACCTGCCCCGGCCGTCGGGGACCTTCGTCCTGCGGACCCTCTATCCCCTGCGCGGGGAACCCCTCCAGCCGGGGGCGGAGCCGCCCATCATGGGGGCGCTGGAGCTGACGCAGGACATCACCAGCGATTACGAGCAGATCTTGCTTTTCCAGGGCGTGGTGGTGGTGACCTGCCTGCTGTCGTCGGTCATCATGTTCGCCTTGCTCCTGATGCTCATCCAGCGGGCGGAACGCGTCCTGGCCGACCGCATGGCCAAGAACCGCCAGCTGGAGAACGAGCTGCACAGCAACGAGAAGCTGGTCAGCATGGGCCGCGTCATCGCCAGCATCGCCCATGAGATACGCAACCCGCTGGGCATCATCCGCTCCAGCGCGGAGCTGCTGCAACGCCGTATGGGCAAGGCCGATGCCGGGACCTCGCGCATCCTGCAGGCCATCTATGACGAGTCCGTCCGTCTGTCGCAGACGGTCAACGATTTTCTGGACTATGCCCGTCCCCGCCAGCCGCGGCAGGATCTGGTGGATCTGGATCTTGTGCTGAGTCAGGTGCTGGCCTTCCTGGAAGGTGAGCTGGGCCGTGTGGGCGTGGCCATCGAGCGGGTCACCTCGCCCGGTCTGTGGGTGCGCGGTGACAAGGACCTGCTCTACCGGGCCATCTACAACATCCTGGTCAACGGCCAGCAGGCCATGGACGGGCCGGGCATCATCCGCATCAGCAGCCGCCGGAGCGACGACGGGCGCGTGGTGCTGGAGGCCCTGGACTCGGGACCGGGTTTCGATCCGGCCCTGCTGGACAGCGTGCTGGATCCCTTCTTCACCACCAAGGACGGCGGTACGGGCCTGGGCCTGCCCATCGTCAGTTCCATCATCAACAGCCATGGCGGCGAGATCCGGCTGGCCAACGGCCCCGAAGGCGGGGCCCTGGTGCGCATCCTGCTGCCTGCGGCGGAGCCGGAAAAGCCTGAAGAGCCTGAGAGCCCCGCTGCTGCCGCGGAAGCCCAGTCCGCCCCCGCGGAAAGCGGGGAAGCCGCCGCCCGGCCCGCCGACGACAGGGAAAACGGGACGCCGGAGCCCGGCAAAGAGAGCTAGACGTGCCCGCACGCCAGGCCGCCTCCCGCCTGCGGGCAGCCTGGGCAGGAACGATGTCGCAGGCTGGCCGCAGCGTCTTCCATCGGCGGGGCTGCTGGCAGAAAATCAGTTTTTTGCGGGCAATACGGTCCTGGGCCTGATCGGAGCCGCCTCACGCCTGTACCGGGAGAAACACCATGAGTGACAAATCGCATATTCTGGTCATCGACGACGAAAAAAACTACCTGCTGGTGTTGCAGACCCTGCTGGAGGATGAGGGCTACACCGTCACCGCCATCAGCGACCCCGAGACGGCCCTGGCCTTCCTGGCCGAGAGCGAAGTGGACGTGGTGGTGACGGACATGAAGATGCCCAAGGTCTCCGGGCGCGAGGTGCTCCAGCATGTGAAGAAAAGCTGGCCCTACATCCCGGTGCTCATCATGACGGCCTTCGGCTCCATCGAAAGCGCCGTGGAGGCCATGAAATACGGGGCCTTCGACTACATCACCAAGCCGTTCTCCAACGACGAGCTGCTGCTCTCCATCCACAACGCCACGGAGCTGGCCCGCGCCCACCGGCAGTACCGCCTGCTGCAGGAAGCCATGGAAGAGCGCTACAGCGTGCACCAGATCGTGGGCCGCAGCCGCGCCATCCGCGATGTGCTGGTCATGGTGGACCGTGCCGCGCCCAGCCGCTCCACGGTGCTCATCACCGGCGAGTCGGGCACGGGCAAGGAACTGGTGGCCCGCGCCATCCATTACGCCAGCCCGCGCAAGGAAAAGCCCTTCGTCTCGGTCAACTGCATGGCCCTCAACCCCGGCGTGCTGGAGAGCGAGCTCTTCGGCCATGAAAAAGGCTCCTTCACCGGTGCCGTGGCCATGCGGCGCGGCCGTTTCGAGCAGGCCGACGGCGGTACGCTCTTTTTGGACGAGATCGCCGAGCTGACGCCCGATCTGCAGGTCAAGCTGCTGCGTGTGCTGCAGGAGCGCCGTTTCGAGCGCGTGGGCGGCGGTGAGGAGATCGAGGTGGACATCCGCGTGGTGGCCGCCACCAACAAGGATCTGGCCGCCATGGTGGAGAAGGGCACCTTCCGCGATGACCTCTACTACCGCCTGAACGTGGTGCAGATCCCTCTGCCGGCCCTGCGCGAGCGCCGGGAGGACATCCCGCTGCTGGTGGCCCACTTCATGGACAAGGTGGCGCGCGAGAACGACATGCCGGCCAAAAAGTTCACCACCGAGGCCCTCAACTACCTGAGCGGCTACGAGTGGCCCGGCAATATCCGCCAGCTGGAGAACGTGGTGG
The DNA here is from genome assembly GCF_951793255.1 of Desulfovibrio piger. NCBI lineage: Bacteria > Pseudomonadati > Thermodesulfobacteriota > Desulfovibrionia > Desulfovibrionales > Desulfovibrionaceae > Desulfovibrio > Desulfovibrio piger. Next base: position 433,860 of record NZ_OX636706.1, on the reverse strand, counting down.
AGTCCTGCATGGTGCTGGTGCCCGGTACGGTCATCGACGTGGACAACCTGCCCGCCGAGATCCGGGATGAGGATTCGCAGTTCAAGAGCGCCGTGGACCTGCTGCCCGTGCAGCTGGACCTGGCCGATACCCTGGAGAAGATCGAGGCCGCCCTCATCCGCCGTGCGCTGGTACGCGCCGATCTGGTGCAGGTCAAGGCCGCCGAGCTGCTGGGCATCTCCAAGAGCCTTTTGCAGTACAAGCTCAAGAAATACGCCATTACCGGGCATTAGGGTGGGGAAGGATGTTTGCGGGGGGAGGGAAACCTTTTCGGGAAAAAGGTTCTCCCTCCCCCCGATCCCCCACCTTTCCAAAACCTTTTATTCAGGTCCCTGACGGCTGTCGTGACATGAAGATCTTGCTGGCCTTGCCGGTCCTCCGGCAGGGCCTTTTTGTTTTTGGGGGAGGCCGTTCGGGGAGGTATTTTGTGAGGATGATGGATGTTTTTTTTGCAGGACAGGCTGTTTCCCTTCGTCGGGCTCTTGGGAGCTGTTCACGTGAATTGGCGGGCGGCTTGAAGGCGTGTGCCTGGGCAGGGGACCGGGGCCTGGAGAGGACGGGAGCCTGACGTGGCACGTCGGGCCTGATGCCGCTCGGTAGAGGCCACCACGCCGTATCTCGTGACGCACCGGCGCCGGCGTTCCTATAAAGCGCGCCGGGAAGGGGATGGGGGGAGGGAAGCCTCTCGCGCGAGTAGCGACCGAATGCTGGCCAGAAGGGCCGTGCCCGTTAGCGACGAAGGAGCTTTACGGGCATCGACAGCAGAGATGAGGGGGCTCCCTTCCCCCAAAAAAGCGCCTTGCTCAAATCGCTTGCTGCAAACGCAAAAAGCCGCGAGCGTTTTCACGCTCGCGGCTTTTGTGGGCCGGACACCCGGCAGCGGCTGTTACCGCTGCTTTCTTTCGAACCTGACGGGGTTGGCAGTGCTGCCGCCGTCCGGCTTGAAGGCAAGCTAGCCGTAAAAGGGGGCTGCTGTCAAGCCCCGATCCCCAGCAGGCGGCCCGCATTGCTGAGGATGCGCTCCATGGCGTCCTCGCTCAGGCCGCTCATGGTACGCAGGCGCTCCAGCTCGTGGGCGGGATCATAGAGCGGCCAGTCCGTGCCGAACAGCAGCCTGTCCGGGGAGTGACGGGCCAGCAGCCGCTGCAGGAGCGAGGGCGTCACATAGGGCGTGGTGCTGGAGGTGTCTATCCAGAGGTTCTCAAAGTCGCCCAGGGCCTCCAGGCTGTAATCCCACATCTGATAGCCGCCGAAATGGGCACCGATGACCCGCAGGCGCGGGAAGGAGCGCATGAGGTCGGCCAGCATGAAGGGGCTGGAAGGGGCCTTGTCCAGGGGAGCGTCGCTGCCGATATGGATCTCGAAGACGAAGTCGTCCTGGGCGCTCTCGAAGATGGGCAGCAGGCGGCGGTCGTTGAGCGCGAAGCCCTGGAAATCGGGATGGAGCTTGATGCCGCGCAGGCCGCCCGCCTTCATGCGTTCCAGTTCGTCTTCCCAGTCCACATAGGCCGGGTGCAGGGTGCCGAAGCCGATGACTTCCTCATGTTCCCGCTGCAGCTTCATGGCGTAGTTGTTGGCCGGGATGACCTGCGCGGGGGCCGTGGCCGCACAGAGGACGATGCATCTGTCGATGCCGGCGGCCTTCTCACGCTCCAGAAGGTGTTCGATGGTGCCGTCACCGCGGCAGTCCAGGTGATAGACCGTATTGAGATGGTCCACGGCCTTGTGGGCGATCTTGGGATGGAAGGCGTGGGTGTGGATGTCGAAAAACATGATGGGCTCGGATGTCTTGTGGAAGATGCGTCCCTGAGCTCCTGCCGCTTCCTTTCGGGGGAAGGACCGGTGGGGAAAGGACAGGGAGGCTGGTGCTTTTGCCGTTCCGTGACCGGAGGCGCAGCACTGGCCGCGCCCGCGCCTTCCGGTGTTGGTTCGTTGGTTATTCCTTCACGCCGTTGACCACGTTGACCGGGGTGCCCTGCTGCCAGCGGAGGATGTTCTCGGCCGTGAGGTTGATGATGTTCTGCCGCGAACGGGCCGTGGCCCAGGCCATGTGGGGCGTGATGAGGGTGTTGGGCGTGTGCAGCAGGGGATTGTCCGCCGCCGGGGGCTCCTTGGCCAGCACGTCCACGCCCAGGCCGCCCAGCTTGCCGCTGTGCAGGGCCTCGGCCACGGCGGCCTCATCCAGCAGAGGGCCGCGGGCCGTGTTGATGAGGATGGCGCCGGGCTTCATGCGGGCCAGGGCCTTGGCGTTGATGAGGGCCCGGGTGGCATCGGTCAGCGGGCAGTGCAGGGAGATGACGTCGGCCTGCTGGAATATCTGGTCCGTGGAGGCGAAGGCGAACGGGCTGTAGGACGGAGGGTTGCGGGGGGTGCGGCAGTTGGCCAGGACGGACATGCCGAAGGCGTGCCCCAGCTCGCCTACACGGCGGCCGATGGAGCCGAAGCCGATGACGCCCAGCGTCCGCCCGCGCAGGCAGACGGGCGTGGTCTTCCAGTAGCACCAGGTGTCTTTCCATTCACCGGCGCAGACGCTGGCCGTATGCTCGCCGGTACGGCGGCACAGCTCCAGCAGCAGGGCCCAGGCATGTTGGGCCACGTCGTCCACGCCGTAGGCCACCACGTTGCAGACAGGGATGCCGTGTGCGGCGGCGTCGGCAGTATCGATGATGTCGTAACCTGTGGCCAGGACGGCCACCATACGCAGGTCGGGCAGGCGGGACAGCGTGCCCGACCGCAGGGGGACCTTGTTGGTGACCAGCACTTCCGCGCCGGCGGCCCGTTCCACGATCAGGTCTTCGGGCGTATCGCCGTAGATGGCCACCTCGCCCAGTTTTTCCAGGGGCGCCCAGCTGATGTCGCCGGGGTTGATGACGTCGCCGTCAAGCACAACTATCTTCATTTTGATCCTTGCTGCGCGCACTGCAAAACGGGCAGGCAGTGTCTGCATGGCCTGTTGCCCGGACAGGCAGGGGAAGAAAAAGGGGCTGTAGCCGCTTTTTCGGGAGCAGTGTAGCCTTAGGCGTACGCCCCCGCAAGGGGCGGCCCTTGGACGGGGGGCGAAAAAAAAGGGTCGCCCCGAAGGGCGACCCTTAAAAGCCGGATGGCTGACGACTAGTGAGCGATCACGCAGAAGTCGTCGCGGCGGTTCTGGGCCCACACGCTTTCGCCGGAACCCTGCACCACGGGCTTTTCCTTGCCGTAGCTGATCATTTCCAGCTGGCCGGGGTTCACGCCCAGGCGAACCATGTAGTCATAAGCGGCGCGGGCGCGGCGTTCGCCCAGGGCCAGGTTGTATTCCTGGGTACCGCGTTCGTCGCAGTTACCTTCGATGCGCACGCGGATGCTGGGGTACTTCTTCATCAGTTCAGCCTTGGCGGTCAGCATGTCTTTGTACTGGGGCTGAATGTCGAACTTGTCGAAAGCAAACAGCACGCGACCGTCAGTGATCTGCTGGATGGCAGCACGCATTTCGGGGCTCATGTCATCGACATCGCCGGTGGCGTCCTGGGTCTTCTTGGCGCAGCCGAAACCGGCGGCGAGGGCCATAACCAGAGCAAGGATAAGAGCGTAGCGTTTCATTGTGTGTCCTCCTGAACAGCTCTAACTCCAAAAAGGTACCTTTCCTTTCTGTACACAGCGGATGGCGGTATCCCATCCGCAGAACGGATGGTATATGTGAACCAAGTTTTGTCAAGTCAGGATAGGGGGGATTCCCCTATTTTTTCCAGAAATCTGCCCGGTTTTTCCGAAAAAGCCGGGCAGGACCTCCGGATTTTACAAAATCTGCCAAAAACTACTTGCCGTCAGGCATGCCCCAGCGGGGGAACGAGGCCGCGCCGCCGCCGGTGGGCACCTTCTTGGCATCGCCGCCATGACGGGTGGTCAGGTAGATGCCGCGGGAGCCGCCGCGGCTGGAGGCGAAGGCGATGAAGTAGCTGTCGCCGCAGAAGGAGGGCTGCTCGTCGCTGCCGGGGCCGAAGGTGATCTGGCGTTCCAGGCCGGTGACCATGTCCTGCACGAAGATGCGGTGGCCGTATTCGGTCATGCGGCTGTAGGTCACCAAGGTGCCGTCAGGCGAGAGGTTGGCTTCGGTATTGTAGCCGCCGTTCTTGCTGACGCGGGTGATGCTGCCGGAGCTCAGGTCCTTCATGAAGATCTGGGGGCCGCCCAGGCGCGAGGAGGTGAAAACCATCTTGGTGCCGGTCTTGTCGAAGGTGGGCGACACGTTGATGGAGTTGCCGCCTTCGAGGATGCGTTCCTTCTGGAAGCCGTGGTTCAGCAGGAAGATGACGGGGTAGCGGCCGTTGGAAAGGGCCACGGCCACCTTGTTGTCAGGCGTGAACGAAGGCCCGATGACCACGTTGCCGGGGAAGCGCACGCGCTGCACGCTGCCCTTTTTGCGGTCCCACACACCCAGGGAGTGGGACTTTTCGTCGATATGGGTGAAAACGATGAAGCGGCCGTCCGGGGACCAGGCCGGGGACATGGCTTCGCCCTTGATGTTGGTGATCTGACGCAGGTCGCGGCCCGTGGGCTTGACCAGCCACACGTTGGCGGACAGGCGGCCGGATTTCTTGACGAAGGCCAGGGTGGAGCGGAAGAAGGCGCCGCTGCCGGTCAGCACTTCGAGCAGGTCGGCACAGAAGCGGTCGGCCACTTCGGGCAGGTCGCCGGCACGCACCTGGGGGTATTCCTTGCCGAACAGACGGCCGCCGGTGTTGGTCTCAAAGGCGCGGATCTGCACGGAGCTGGTGCCGCTGTCGCCGTTGGGCCAGTAGGTGGTGACCACGATGTCCGAACCGGCCAGCTGGAAGCGCTTGAAGTCCAGGCTCGGGGGCTCGTAGCCGGGCAGCAGGGTACCGCCCAGCACGGAGGAGGCGGGCGTCAGGCGCATGAAGGGCAGGAAGCTGAGGTTCTCTTCCACCAGTTTCTGCAGTTTGGCGCCCATGCCGTTGGCCTGCTTCTGGGGGCCGGTGAGGGGGGCTGCCAGGGCAAGGTTCACGATATTCTGGCCGGGGCCGTAGATATCGACACGCATGGCGGCCTGGGCGGCGCTGCCCAGGGACAGCGTGACGGCCAGGGCCAAAAGGATGGCAAGACGTTTCATGGCGTAATGGTCCTTGTGGTGGTGTCTAGCGCACCAGAGTTAGGGTGACGTTCACAAATCTGCCCACAGCCGCGGGCGGGGGGCTGACCTTTCCTGCCCGGCGTATGCCCTGCCGGACGTATCTGTCAAGCAGCTCGCTGCCGCTGCTTTGCAGGATGCTGTAATTGAGGATCTTTCCCGAGGCGTCCGTCTCCAGGCGCACCGTGGCATAATAGGTGCCCTTGGCCAGTTCCGCGGGGATGAAGGTGGCGTTGCGCAGCTCCATGACCAGCTTGCGGAAATAGGCAGCGTGTTTGGGGCCATAAGCGTCCTGGGCCTTCAGCGGCGTGGTCAGGGTTGCGGGCTTGGTGTCCAGCGTGACGGGCTCGCTCTTGGCCTCCGGCGCGGCGGCAGGTGCGGCCGTGCCCGCGGCGGGCTTTGCGGCGGCTTTGCGGCGGCTGGTGCCGGAAAGGTCGGCCATGTTGCCCTGCCAGAAGGTCAGGTAGACGTCCTGGCTCATGCCGTAGGGGGGCTTGCCCAGGTCGGCGGTCTTCATGACCGCGCCGCACACGGAATCATTGAGGGCCTGGCTGGCGGACTTTTCCAGATAGCCGCAGCGCTCCACCTTGCCTTCCGCGTCCACGCGCACCACGATGCGCACCTTGCCGCGGTCGGCCGGGGCGGCCCAGTTGGCCAGGATCTTTTCCATGGCCTCACCGGCGTAGCCGTTGGCCACGTCCGCCGCAGCGGCGCCTGCGGCCCGTGCGTGCAGGGGCGCCAGGCACAGCATGAGCACCGGCAGCAGGCCCAAGAGGGCCGTCGGGCGGGAAAGGATTCGTTTCATGTGACCTCCACGAAGGCATATGTGCATGCCGATGCGGCTCTTATGCAGCAATGCCGTTCCAGAATGGCGCATCTTTGGGGAAAGATGGGGCCTTCCCCAAAAACAGCGGGATCTCAAGACAGCAAGGCGGCCGCACCACCGGGCACGACCGCCTTGACGGACCGGTTAGCGGCCCATGAGTTCATTGAGGGTGAAGACAAGGTCCAGCTCGGTGTACTGTTCCGACGGCGGCGGCGGGAACGCCCCCGCCCGGCTGGTGCGCCAGATGGCGTTGGCCGCCGAGGAGTCGTACTGCGCGTTGCCGGAGCTTTGCGTCACGTCGACTTTTTCCACTTCGCCCTGCAGGTTGACCTTGACCCGGACCACGCAGACCAGGTTCAGGCGCGTGGCGGAAGTGAAGCTCCAGTTGGGGCGCACGGCAAGCATGACCTGACCCATGTAGACGTCGTTGAGGCCACCGCCGCCGGGGCCGTCGCCTTCGCCGCCACCGCCGCCGCCATCGCCGCCGGCATTGCGGCGGGCCTGGGCCAGGGCCTGTTCCACGCTGCTGCCCTTGTCCCCGGATTCGACGCGGGACGTGGCTTCGCGGCGGGCCTGGTTCATGGCTGCGGCCACGGGGTCGCCCTTGGACGGTTTGTCGGCCTTTTTGTCGGTCTTCTTGTCGTCCTTGGGCGTGGACTTTTTATCGTCCTTCTTCTTGTCGTCCTTCTTGGGCTTTTCGGGCTTCTTGTCGTCGTCCTTTTTCTTGTCCTCTTTCTTTTTCTTGTCTTTTTTCTCGGCCACGGGAGTGGCGTCCTTGGGTTCGGGCTTGGGCTTGACCTCATGCTTGGGCTCAGGCTTGCGCTCGACCTTGGGTTCGGGCTTGGCCTCCACCGGACGGGCTTTGTCCGCCGTGGGGTCGGCCTTGACCTCCGGCCGTTCGGGCGCGGCCGCGTCGGCCTTCTTGGCCGGGGGCGAGACGTCCCTGGGGCCGTCCGTGGGCTTGCCCATCTTGCCCAGGATGCTCGAGGGCGTGCGGTTGCCGCCCGGAGCGCCGTCCACCAGGCTGATCATCACCGGCGGCGTCTCCAGGTTCACCGGAGGCGAGCTGGGCCAGAACATGATCAGCAGGAAGACCGCCAGATGCAGGCAGAGGGAAAGAAGATACGAGGCCCAGTTCATCGCTGACTACTTCCCGCCTTTGGCGGCTGCCGCGGCGGCAGCGGGCGACAGGCTCTCGGAGGAATCGGCCACCACGCCGAGCTTTTCGATGCCCACGGCCTTGATGCGGCCCATGACATCCACCACCACGCCATAGGGGACTTCCTTGTCGGCACGCAGGAAAAGGGTCTTGTTCTTTTCCTTGACCAGGGTCTGGAGGTAACCTTCCAGATCGTCCATGGTCTGGACCTCGTATTCGTCCAGAAAGATCTTGCCGTCGTGGCGGACGGTCAGCATCATGTTGTCGTTTTCGGTCGGCAGCACTTCCACCTGTTTGGTCTGGGGCAGGTCCACTTCCAGCCCCTGGCTCATCATGGGAGTGGCCACCATGAAGATGATCAGCAGCACCAGCATGACGTCCACGAAGGGCGTCACGTTGATCTCGGAGACAAAGCGGTTGTTGCCGCCCACGCTGGCGCCCATCTTACATCTCCGTGGTGCCCGTGCGCTGCACGGGGCGGTGGGCATTGAGTTCGCGCTGCACGCGGTTGAGGAACACGCCGGCAAAGTTCACCAGCAGGGTGTCCACCTGCGAGAGCTTGCCCATGAAGATGTTGAAACCGATGGTGGCGGGCACGGCCACGCCCAGACCGATGGCCGTGGCCACCAGGGCTTCGGAGATGCCGGGGGCCACCGTGGCCAGGGAGGCGGACTTGAGCATGCCGATGGAGTGGAAGGAGTGCATGATGCCCCACACCGTACCGAACAGGCCGATGAAGGGGGCCGTGTTGGCGGCGGTGGCCAGCAGGGAGAGGGAACGCTCTAGACGGGCCATCTCGCTGGCCACGCCCTGGCGCAGGGAGCGGCGCACGTTGTCCACCACGATCTCGCTGCTGTTGCCGGCTTCCTTGGAGCGGTTGAACTCCATCACGCCCTGATGGGCCACGAAATAGAGCGGGGACGCACGGTCGGAGCCCAGGGAGAGCACGGCCTCACGCAGGCTGGGGGCCTTCTCGAACAGGTCGGTGCCCTGCAGGGCCTTGCGGTAGGCGGCGTTGAGGGCCAGGGTTTTCTGGATCATCATGCCCCAGCTGCCCACGGACATGAGCACCAGGATGCACAGCACGATCTTGGCCACGAGACTGGCCTGGCTGATCATCGAAAAGAAACTGAACTCCATGTATCACTCCTGGAGATGGAAAAATGGTGTGCCTGGGATGGATCCTGTGCCCTGCCGGACCCAGCACGTATGCAGCGGAAAAAAGAAAACGCCAAAGAGCCCCTGCCATCCGGGGGCCCGGAAGACAACGGCTGTACGCGGCTTTGAACCGCCCGGAGAATGCAACGTTCGCCGTCTTTTTTCAAGCGTTTTTTCTGTGTCGACGGGGAGGACGGCGGCAGGGAGCGCTGTCTCCCGCCCTAGTCCGCATCGCACATCTTGCGCCAGAGGGTATTGAGGCTGATCCCCAGGGAGCGGGCAGTGCTTTTTTTGCTGTACTGCTGGCGGACCAGTTCCTGGCGGATGATCTTCTTTTCCATGAGGCGCAGGCGCTGGCGCAGGCTGCCGCTTGCGGGCAGGTCCTGTTCCTCCCGGTTCTCGGGTACCCTGCGGGGCGAGGCCAGGATGCCCTGCGTCTGGCGCATGTCGAGCAGCAGCTCCTGCAGCAGGGGCATCTGGAAGGCATCGCTGGTGGACATCAGGCAGTAGCGGCGCAGCAATGCGTCCAGCTCGCGCACGTTGCCGGGCCAGGGATAGCTGCAAAGAAGCTCGATGGCTTCGGGGGGCATCTTTTTGTGGATCATCCCCATGCGGCGCATGATATGCCGGACCAGCAAGGTCATGTCCTGGAGGCGTTCACGCAGGGGGGGCATCTCCAGGCGCAGCAGCGTCAGGCGGTAGTAAAGATCCGCCCGGAAGCGCCCTTCCCTGACCTCCTGCACGAGATCTTTCCAGGAAGAGCAGACCACGCGGGCATTGACGGTCACGGGCCTGTCTCCGCCAAGGCGGAAGATCTCGCCGCTTTCCAGGACACGCAGGAGCCTGACTTGCACGGCGGCGCTGATGTCCGCGATCTCGTCCAGGAAGATGGTGCCATCCTGCGCCAGTTCGAACAGGCCCTGCTTGCCGCCGCGACGGGCGCCGGTGAACGCCCCCTCGGCATAGCCGAACAGCTCGCTCTCCAGCAGGCTTTCCGGCAGGGCACCGCAGTTGACGGCCACGAAGGGCGCGTGGCGCCTGGGGCTGGCATTGTGGATGGCATGCGCCAGCAATTCCTTGCCTGTCCCGCTTTCCCCGTGGATGTATATCCCCGCGTCGGACTCGGCGAAACGCTGGGCGTGTACCCGCAGGGTCTTCATGGAAGAGCTCTCGCCAAGAAGGTCGTTCAGCGTGAACCTGGCCCGCAGGCCTGCCTGGCGGGAATGCTTGAGGCGCCGTTGCAGATCCGTCAGGACGACATCGGGCGTCAGGACGCTCAGGGCGCCTTTCTGGACCCCATCGACCACTACGGCGCTGCTGGTGAAGACAAGATCCTGGCCGTTCTCCCCTTTCAGGGTACCTTCTGTGGGCCGTCCCGTTTCCAGGCTTTCGGCAAGGCCAAGGTGCTGCAGTGCCCAGCCGTCCCGGAGCCGATCCTGTCCCAGGGCCTGTCTGGCCACGGGATTGCTGAGGGCCAGCTTGCCCGCAGGGTCGACCCCGATGACTCCTTCATGGAGGGCATCGACCACGTCCTGGAGCCAGGCCGCGTGTTCGCGGTCACGGCGGCGGGCCTGGGCGATGTTGGACGCTTCCTCGAAGGCCCGTTCCAGGGCCTCGTTGCCCGGACAGACCACGATGCCCGGGCAGTGGTGGGCCTGCGCGATGGAGACGCAGACGCCGCCCCCCACGACGCAGCCGGCGCCCTGGGCGATGGCCTGGGTGATGCCCAGGGTCAGTTCCCGGGAGTTGGTGAAACGGATAGGCTGCAGGCGGATGTGCAGCAGGCGGGAGAACAGTTCCGACCAGGGGGGGGTGGCGTTATAGCATGTCACGGCCACATTGTCCGTATATTCGCGGGCTTCCATCAGGGCCTGCAAGATGGACATATGGCTCCGGGAGATGGTGACGACGGGTTCGTTCAGATGACGGCGCAGGAGCTTCCCGGTTCCGCCGCCGCCCAGGATCACATCCACACCCTGGTCGAACAATTGTTTGGCCACGGGCAGCGCCTCTTCCATGGTAGCCAGACGGACTTCTTCCAGCGGCCACCCATGCTCCTGGGCATAGGTCTGGACCTTTTCTGCCACCACAGCGGAGTTCGAAACGAAGGCGAAGGAAAAGGAAGTAGACAACATAATGTCTCCTGCTCCGATGGGATATGGTGCGGGCCGTCGGAATGACACCGGGCATACGGCTTCAAGAGGCAGGGGGCCCGCAAAGACAGGCGACGGACGACATCTTTCAGTATCGTCTATGCATTAGCTAGTTTTCTCATCTTTATCCATAAAATTGTCTTGGGATGTCGCGGCTGTCAATGCAGGTCCGGGACTGTCGCTCGGTACGACAGCCCCGGAGCGGCGGGGGGAGGTGTGGTGTGCCCCGCCGCGGGATCGGAAGGGCGGCACGGCCGCCTTGCCGAATATCTGCCGCCATGCCGGGCCCGGAAGCGAGGGAACAGGCCGGACATGGCGGGAAACATGGTCGCTACACCGGCGGCATGATGTAGAAGTCCAGACCGAGGACCACGACGGTGAACCAGAAGTAGAGGATCGTCAGCAGCACGGAGATGAGCGCCGCGATCATGCCCCAGACGAACATGGTGCGGAGGTTGGCGCCATAACCGGCCACGATGCCCTGGGCACCGGTGGCGGAAGCCACTGCGTACGACCAGCTGATGGCCGAGCCCGTCACCCAGACCCAGGGCACGGCCCCAAAGGCCAGCCCGCGCCAGTTGGCCATGGATTCGATGGCCAGGGGCACCATGACACCGGCGGCCGCGGTATCGCTGGTCACCTGGGACAGGGCGTTGGAGGCCACGCTCCAGGCCACGATGGACAGGGTGTCATTGATGCCGACCAGGGGCGTGATCCAGCTCCCGAACACCGTACCGGCGCCCGTGGTGGCCAAGATCTTGCTCAGGGCCACAGAGGCGGGCCACATGAAGAGGATGGTGATGGGGAAATGCTCGCGCAGGGCCTTGACGGACAGGATGGTCTCATCCTTGGCGTTGCGGGCGGGCCAGAACAGCATGAGCAGCGGGATGATGCAGAACAACTGGGTCGGCTTGAGCCAGGACCACTGGGGCCCCTTGGTGTACGGGGCGTACAGGGGCTGGAGGACGGCCAGGAGGATGGCCAGCGCGAAACCGTAGAGAGAAACCTTTTCCTCATAGGTCATGGGGCCGAGCTTTTCCAGTTCCTGCCGGTAAAATTCCTTGCTGCCGCTGAAGCGCTCCATGTCCGTATGCATGAAGTACATCATGAGGCCCACACCGGCGATGACAAGCAGGGAAATGGGCACCATGCGCAGGGTCCAGTCGATGAAGTAGATATCGTGCCCCAGGTACTTGTTGAGCAGACCATAGGTCACCACGGACTGACCGCCGCCCAGCGGGGTGGCCATGCCGCCCACACTGGCGCCCCAGGCCACGGCGATGAGGATGTTGGACGCCGCCTTGGACTGCCAGCGCTGCTCGTTGGTGTTGAAACCGGCGTACATCAGGGATGCCACGGCCACAGGGGCGAACATGGCGGCCACGGTGGTGTTGCCCACCACGAAGGAAGTGACCCCGCAAAGGAGGAACCAGCCCGCGGTCTGGGCGCGCACGCTGCCGTTGACGCGCATGAGGAAGTTCAGGGCCAGGCGGCGGGCAAAGCCCCAGCGCACCCAGGCGCAGGTGATGGCCGTGGCGCCGAAGATGAGGACGGCCTCACGATGCACATACGCCTCCAGCACTTTGCCCAGCGGCATGTAGCTGTAGACGCAGGCCACGAAGATGGGCACGAGGCAGGTCAGCTTGATGTCCACGACGCAGGTGATCCACCACCAGACCATCCAGAACAGGATGCCGAAACCGAAGCGGGACTCGATGGGGCCGAAAATGGGCAGGGCCAGGGCAAGCAGCAGCAGGGCAGGCCCTCCCAGGAGATGCAACAGACGGGAAGAAGACGACGATTCAGACATGACGGGCTCCAGTCCTTATTCCGGGCGGGCCGTGTGGCCCGCCCCTCGATATCATGCCGCCCGCAGGGATCCGGGCAGACTACAGATGGCCGGGCGTCCTAAAGGACGACATCACCAACATAGCGGCGCTTGATGGAGAAGTGCTTCTTCCACTTGTCGGACGCGCGCAGGCCAATGATGTATTCCTCGTCGGGATCGCCGGCAGGGAAAACCTTGGGGGCCGTGGCGGGATCCCACAGGCCCTGCTTGCGACGTTCTTCACGCTGGTCCACCAGCCAGTCATTATAGCTCTCGAAGACGATGTGGCCTTCAAAACCATCCAGGGTGGCGGCGCGGATGCGGCCGTCGAATTCCAGATATTTTTCGACCATGCGCTGGCTGGGCATCTCGGGCTCCACCGTGTTGGTATAGCCGGCTTCTTCCAGCTCCTTGCCGGCCACGGCCGCAAAGATGCGCTGGTCACGCAGGGAGAGCAGATCCTTGTGGATACCGATATACTTGTCGCTGATGGGCTTGCCCAGAGGCGCATGGTCGCGGGAAGCGCCGCGAGCCTTGCACATATCGGTCTTGTAGAAATCGAACATGCCTTCTTCGAAGTCCTCGCCCAGGAACTCGCACACGCCGCGCATGACTTTTTCCGGTTCACGCACCAGCTCTTCGTAGCGCACGTCCAGCCACAGACCTTTTTCACGCAGAGGTTCGCGCCATTCCTTGACGGCGTTCCAGCAGCGCTTCCAGGACTGGGCCGCGCAATAGATGTTGGTGGGGCCAAAGGAGGATTCCATGTAGTCTACGCTGGCGTCACGGCCGTCCCGGGTGATGTAGATGAACTGGGCATTGGGGAAATCGTGGTGCATGGGGCCCACGAAGTAGAGGTTGTGCGGCGTTTTTTCGCCCCAGCGGGGCTTGTTCACATACTGGGCAAAACGCATGTGCATACCTGCGTACAGACCGGCAAAGCTGCGTTCGGGGGCCAGCTCGATGACTTCATCGACGATGGTACGGGGGTTGACCTTCATCCCCCAGAAAGGAGTCTTGAGGCCAAAGACCATCTCCTGGGCCAGAGTGCGGAAGTTGGCTTCGACGGACAGGTCGCCGTAGGTGTGCAGATAGGGGTAGAAGCGGGGATAGTACCAGACCACTTCCGGAACGGCGATGCGGGAATGGCAACCCAGCAGGGCCATGACCAGGGTCGTGCCGGAGCGTTCGGCACCAATCATGAAGATGGGACGTTCTTGGAGGTTGAGAGGCATGGTTTTTCTCCTTGTTGGGGATTTTTTGACGTTGGGGGTCTTTTCGATCAGGCCTGCAGCAGGGCGCGGACGAAGATGAATGCGCCCACGACGATGCAGACGACAGAAACCATTTTTTTCAGGACGCCGGACGAGACGCTGTGGGCCAGCTTCGCGCCGGCCACGACACCGGCGAGCTCGGCCACCGTGACCAGAAGCGCCATGTGCAGGTCGACGAAACCGTTGGCGAAGTTGCTGATGGAGCCGGAAGTGGCAGCCGTGATCTGGATGACCTGGCTGGTGGCGATGGAGGTGAGGGGGGTGAATCCCAGGATGACCATGAGGGGCACGGACAGCACGGGGCCGCCCACGCCGGTCAGGCCCGAGCCGAATCCCACGGTGGCGCCGATGAGCAGCAGTTGCAGACGCTGCCGGCCGTCACCGGGGCGGTAGGTGATGGTGCCGCCTTTGGCGGGGAACAGGGCATAGATGCCCGCGAAGATGATGATGCACCCCAGGATGAGGTTGAGGATCCAGGCCGGTGCGATGGCGTTGGCCAGGGCCCCGGGGTAGCCGCCCACAAGACCGCCTATGCAGACGGGTATGGTGATGCCCCAGTGGATGCTGCCGTGTTTGCAGTACAGCCAGGTACCCAGAAGCCCGGTAAAGATGAAGCTGAACAGGGACGTGGCCATGGCCGCATGGGTCGTCAGGCCGCCAAGGCCGCTCAGGGCGGGGATCAGCAGGATGCCGCCCACGCCTACTGTTCCGATGAGGCCGCCGACGATGAGGGCGACGGCCAGGAGGATAATGATCATGGCTTGCTCCGATGTGATGTTGTTCACAAGCTGAGCAAGCAGCGTGCCAAAGAAAAAATAATATTTAATATATTGTTTTTATTATGTCTTTTTCTGCATATGGGCCGGGCTGCCGCAATGCGTTTTTTGCAAAAAAGAGGTGAAACGATCGAAATGTGGAGTGTTGCGGACAAAAGGCCGCTATCACGCGCCGCCCTTGCCCAGGCCGCCGACAAGCGCATTGCAAGCCCGCCGGTGAGGGTGTATGCTGCGACCTATGTTGATGAAAAGCTTTTCTTCCTTCCGGGGACGCTGTGTCCGGCATCTGGGCACGGCGGTCTTGTGCGTGGTCCTGCTGGGGTCTTCCCAGGCTTCTTTTGCCGCGTCCGCCGGCCGGCAGGATGCCGTTGCCCGGCAGCCCGTCTATAGCGGCCAGCGCTCGGCCGAGACGGCGGACAGGCCCGTGGCGGGCAAGAGCATCGGCATGTCCGATGCCGTGGAGCATGCCCTGCGCTTCAACCCCGGCCTGGGGGCGCAGGAAGCCGAGAGCCGTTCCTCCGAAGAAGGGCGAAAATCCGCGCGCGGTGCCTTCGGTCCGCGCCTGGGCGTGAGCTATTCCGCCACCAAGACCGAGAGCAAGCGTGATCCTTCCGCCACCATGGGCACCAAGAACCCCAAGATGGGCGTCTACAGCTGGGGCATCGAAGTGACCCAGCCCATCTTCCAGGGCTTCCGCCTGCTCTCCACCTACCAGAAGGCCGCCCTGCAGGCCGACAGCGACAAGGCTTCATTGCGCAAGGCCGAGCTGGACATGACCGAGCAGGTGCAGACGGCGTTCCTGGAATACCTGAAAGCCGGCGAGAACACCCGCAGCATGCGCGACAGCCTGGCCCGCCTGCGCGAGCAGCTGCGCATCGCCCAGGCCTATTTCGAAGTGGGCCTGAGCCCCCGTCTGGACGTGCTCCAGGCCGAAGTGGACGTGAGCGAGGCCGAGCGCCTGCTCATCGAGGCCGAGAACACCCAGGCCACCACTCTGGCCAGGCTCAACACCCTGCTGGGCTTCGACGCCACGGCCGTCAATACCTATACCGGCACGCTCAAGGAAGTGGGCTTCCGCTATACGCTGGAGCAGTGCCTGGAACTGGCCTACCGCCAGCGCCCCGACCTGTATGTGGCCCAGAAGGCCGTGGAGATCGCCCGCAAGAGCCAGAAGGAAGTGCAGAGCGACTACTACCCCCAGATCGAGGGCTATTACAGCATGACGCAGAGCGGCAACACGCCCGGCATGCAGCGTTCCGGCGAGAACGGCTCGCACGTCACCAACTGGGAAGTGGGGGCGCAGGCCACCTGGAACGTGTTCGAATGGGGCACCACCTACTATGCCGACAAGCAGGCCGGCTGGCAGGTGACCAAGATGCGTTACGAGCAGGAGAACCTCAAGCTGGAAGTGGGCTACGACATCAAGTCCAAGTATCTGGCCGTGCAGGAGGCCCGCAAGCGCATCGCCGTGGCCCAGAACAGCGTGGCGCAGGCCACGGAGGCCTATAACGTGGCCCTGGCCCGTTACCACGAGCATGTGGGCACCAACTTCGACGTACTGGACGCCTCGGCCAATCTCACTTCGGCCCAGTCCTCTTTGACCGGTGCCAAGGCCGACTACCTGACGGCCCTTTCCCAGATCTATGTAGCCATGGGCGAATATCATCCCGACCTGCTGCGGGAAGGTGGCGCCGCCAGAAGAAAATAGACGGTCCCGTATGAGTGATTCTGAACAATTTTTGACAGTGACTCCCCTGGGTGGTCTGGGGGAGATCGGTCTCAACTGCCAGCTGTGGGAGACTTCCGCGGGCGTGGTCATGGTGGACTGCGGCCTGATGTTCCCGGATGATTTCCATTTGGGCGTGGACGTGGTCATCCCGCATTTCGGCGCGGTGAGCGCCGTGCGCGACAAATTGCTGGGCATCGTCCTGACCCACGGCCACGAAGACCACATCGGCGCCCTGCCGTGGCTGGTGCCCCAGCTGCGCGGCACGCGCATCTACGGCTCCTATTTCACCCTGGCCCTGGTGGAGCACAAACTCAGGGAGCACGAGCTGCTGGACTGGGTGGAGCTGTGCCCGGTGGAGCCCGGTGACCAGGTGGCCCTGGGCGACATGACCTTCCATTTTTTCCCCGTGTGCCATTCCATCCCCGAAGGTTTCGGCCTGGGCGTGGAGACGCCCGTGGGCCGCATCGTCCACAGCGGGGACTTCAAGATCGATCCCCAGCCCCTGGCCGGCAGCGGCACGGATCTGGCGACATTTCGCGACTTCGCCGGGCCGGAGGGCGCGCGCCTGCTGTTCTCCGATTCCACCAATGTAGAGCGCGACGGCCGTTCCCTTACCGAAAGGGCCGTCATGGAGTCCCTGGGCAAGGTCTTCGACGAGGCCCCGGGCCGCATCGTGGTGACGCTGTTCTCCAGCCACATCCAGCGCATCCAGGAAGTCTTCGACCTGGCGCGCGAGCGCGGGCGCACCGTGGTCATCAGCGGCAAGTCTCTGGCCAACAATATCGAGATGGCCCGCGATCTGGGCATCGCCAAGCTGCCGCCCAGCTTTTTCAACGCCCATAACGGCGTGCCCGACCTGCCCGACGAGCAGCTGGTGCTGGTGGTGACCGGCGCCCAGGGCGAACCGTTGTCCGCGCTGTCGCGCATGGTGCTGGGCGGCCACCGCCAGCTCAGCATCCGCAAGGGCGACACCGTGGTCATGAGCTCGCGCATGATCCCCGGCAACGTCAAGGCCGTGTCGCGCCTCATCAACGAGATGTATCGCCTGGGGGCCACGGTCCTGTACGAGAGCGTGCGGGCCATCCACGCCTCGGGCCACGCCCACCGTGACGAATTGCGCGAACTGCTGGGCGCGGTGCGGCCTGAATATTTCGTGCCCGTACACGGGGAGTACCGCCATCTGTTCAAGCACGGGCAGCTGGCGCGCGAGTGCGGCGTCAAGCCCGACAACGTGGTCCTGCTGGAGGACGGCTGTCCCCTGACCCTGCTGCCGGACGGCATCCGTCTGGAGCCGCCCGTGCCGGTGGAATGCACGCTGGTGGACGGCAAGGGCGTGGGCGACGTGGGCTCGGCCGTGCTGCGCGAGCGCCGCATCCTCGGCGACGAGGGCATGGTCATCGTGGTGCTGGTGCTGGATGCCGAGACCGGCAGCGTGCTGCACGGGCCGGAGATGTTCTCCAAGGGCTTCGTGTTCGAGCAGCACTACAGCCATGTGCTGGAAGATGCCAAATGCCTGGTGCTGGACGAGATCGAATCCGTCCGCCCCGGCCAGCTCACCCGTCTGCAGGAAGGCATCCGGGCCTCGCTGCGGCGCTTTTTCCGCCGGGTCCTGGAACGTGATCCGGTGGTCGTCCCCATCGTCAGCGAGGTATGACTCTTTTGAATCTTTACAGGAATGAACAGAGGAGTGGTGCCGCCGCGGCCCTGTTTTACTTTTTTTGGCATGATGCGGAAAGGCGGGCATGCTGACAGAGGACAGGTATTTCTTGCCATAATGCCTGTCTTTTGCGCCCGGTCGTCAAGAAAGACCGTTCGCCTTGACCACAGTGACGTATCAACTTAATATTTGTAGCCTTTACCGTGCGCGTCAGGCCTGTCCCGCAGGATGAGCGGGCTTCCGGCAGGATGGTTCCTGCCGCGGGCAACGGCGTACAGCCCGGACATTCCGGCTGTGATCGCCGGTCCTAAGGCGTTCTTTAACCCCATTCAGCAAAAGGGATGTCCTCCACATGACTTGGGATTGGGATAAATTGCAGGAAAAACGGCAACGGCAGCAGGGGCAGCGCCCCTCCCGTCCGCTCTTCGGTGATGATGATAATGACACCCAGGACGAACAGCCCCGGCGTGCCCGGCGTTCGCCTTCCGGCAACGGGGGCGACGATAACGGCTTCGACGGCGGGAATGCCCTGAAAAAGCTTTCCGGCATGAAGATGCCGGGCGGCATGGTGATCTGGCTGGTGCTGGGCCTGGTGGGCCTGTGGCTTTTGTCGGGCATCTATATCGTCAACCCTGACGAGGAGGGCGTGGTGCTGCGCTTTGGCAAGTACGACCGCACCGAAGGCCCCGGCCCCCATTACGCGCTGCCCGCTCCCATCGAGACCGTCTACAAGCCCCAGGTGACCCAGGTGCTGCGCTGCGAGGTGGGCTTCCGCTCCACCGGGCAGGCCACCACCTTCCGCCAGGGCGAGCTGCGCAGCGTGCCCAAGGAAGCCTCCATGCTCACCGGTGACGAGAACATCGTCAACGTCCAGTTCAGCGTGCAGTACAAAATCAGCGACGCGGTCAAGTACCTGTTCAACATCAGCGACCCCACCAACCTGGTGCGTAACGCCGCCGAGGCCGCCATGCGCGAGGTCATCGGCAACAGCCTCATCGACTCGGCCATCACCGACGGCAAGCTGAAGATCCAGAGCGACGCCACGGTGCTGCTCCAGGAGGTCCTGGACCGCTACGAGGCCGGTATCCAGGTGCTGGCCGTGCAGATGCAGGACGTGCATCCGCCGCAGGAAGTGAGCGACGCCTTCAAGGACGTGGCCAGTGCCCGCGAAGACAAGAGCCGCATCATCAACGAGGCGGAAGCCTACCGCAACGCCCTGCTGCCGCAGGCCCGCGGTGAGGCCGCGGCCATCCTCAACAAGGCCGAGGCCTACCGGGTGGCGCGCCTGCGGCAGGCCGAAGGCGAGTCCCGCCGTTTCGACGCGCTGCGCCAGGAATACGAAAAGGCTCCCGACGTGACCCGCCAGCGCCTGTATTACGAAACCATGGAAGAGATCCTGGCCGCTTCCAAGGACAAGACCCTGCTGGACAGCGGGGTCTCCGGCAAGGTGCTGCCGCATATGCCTCTTCCGGGTACGCCCGCTTTCGGCGTCCTGCCCTCGGAGAAGAAATAATGACCAAGAATCCCCTCCTTTACGGTGTCCTGCTGCTGGCGCTGGCCGTTTTCGTGACCCAGTGCTGCTTCACCGTGCACCAGACCCAGCAGGCCCTGGTGCTCCAGCTGGGCGATCCCCTGCCCGAGATCTACCGGCCCGGCCTGCACTTCAAGCTGCCCTTCATCCAGAAGGTCGTCTATTTCGACGCCCGTGTGCTCGACTACGCCGCCAGCTCGCGCGAGGCCTTCACCGTGGACAAAAAGACCATCGTGCTGGACAACTACGCCCGCTGGCGCATCAGCGACCCCCTGCAGTTCTACCGCACCATGCGTACCATCCCCGGTGCGCAGGCCCGCCTGGACGACGTGGTCTATTCGCAGCTGCGGGCCCTGGTGGGCGCCTACACCCTGACCGAGGTGGTCTCCAAGGAGCGCGCCACCATCATGACCCGCGTGACGGAAAAGGTCTCCGACCTCATGAAGCCCTACGGGGTGGAGGTCCTGGACGTGCGCATCAAGCGCACCGACCTGCCCACGGAGAACCAGCGTTCCATTTTTGACCGCATGCGGGCCGAGCGTGAACGCCAGGCTAAGCAGTACCGTTCCGAAGGCCAGGAAGAGGCCACGCGCATCCGTTCCGATGCCGACCGCCAGAAGGCCCTCATCCTTGCCGAGGCCAACCGCGAGGCCCAGGTGCTTTACGGCCAGGGCGATGCCCAGGCGGCCGCCGTCTACGCCGCGGCCTACGGCAAGTCGCCGGAATTCTATTCCTACCAGCGCTGGCTCGACGCCCTGCGCACATCCTTCAAGGAGAACAGCAAAATGGTGCTGGGCAGCCGGGTGCCCTTGCTGGATCTGCAGAAGTAGGTGGATCATGGGCTTTACGGAAATCTACGAACGCATCAAGCTGGCCGCCAATTGCCGTACCCAGGTGGAGCTGGCGGAGCTGCTCAATATCCGCCAGTCCAGCATCTCGGACGCCAAGCGCCGCGACTCCGTGCCGGGCGACTGGTACATGAAGCTCTTCGAGCGTTTCGGCCTCAACCCCGACTGGCTCAAGTACGGCGTGGGGCCCCTCTATCTGCGCACGGACAAAGGGTATTGTCCGCAGGAGGCCCCCCCAAACCTGGCCAGGACCGTGGCCTGCCACGGGGACGACTTTACCCGGTCCACCGTGGTGGACGTCTACGACATGGCCGGTGTCTATACGGACGAGGCCCCCAGGCCCGCCCTGTCCGTTTCCGGAAGGGTCCCCCTGCCGCGGGCCTTCCTGCGGCCCTCGCTGCAGGTGCTGCGTCTGCGCGGCCAGGCCATGGAGCCCTTGCTGCGCGAAGGTGCCTATATCGGGGTGGATAGAGAGGATCTGGCTCCTGTCTCCGGCAGGACCTACGCCCTGTTCGCCCCGCTGGAAGGCGTGGTGGTCCGCCAGGTGTTTCTGGACGGCCCGCAGCAGGGCTATGTCCTGAGGGCCCAGTCCCCGGATTACCCCGAAACGTTCCTGGATGCCGCCCTGTTGCAGCGCCGCATGCTGGGACGTGTGGTCTGGACTTTTCAGGAGGTTTAGCATGAGCATCTCCATCAGGGACGGACACGGGGCCCTGCGCCTTGTCCTGTGTGCCCTGTTCTGCCTGTTGCTGGCTGCCTGCGGCGGCAAGGAGCCCGTGGATGACGTGGTGGCCGGCGGCACCGTGATCCTGGAGCCGCCGTCCGCGGATGGCGGCGGCGATGACGGCATCAGGGAGCGTTCCCTCGGGCCTTCCCCCGCGGCTCCGGCTGCGGTGACGCCCGTGGCGTCCCCCGCGCCCAGGACCACCGCACGCCCGTCCGCTCCGGCCGTGGCCCCCGTGTGGCAGGATCTGTCGCGCCGCCTGGCTGCCGACGGCATCTCCGGGCCCAGGGTGGACGCCCTGCTGGCGGGCCTGCCCGCCACGCCCACCCAGTCGCCCATGGGCCGCAAGATCAAGGCCCTCTACAATCGCAAGTTCTTTCCCGCGCCGCCTTCGGACAAGCCGCAGGCGCAGTATTACAAGGGCGTGGTCACGGACGCCAACGCGCGCCTGTGCCGCCAGTTCATCACGGCCAACAGCAAGGCCTTCCGTCAGGCGGAACAGCGCTACGGCGTCCCTTCGTCCATCGCGGCGGCCCTGCTGTTCGTGGAGACCCGCCTCGGCAAGGTGCTGGGCGATACCTCGGAGAACGCCTTCTACACCCTGGCCAGCATGGCCGTGAGCCGGACGCCGGAGAGCATCAGCGACTGGCTGCCGCAGCTGCGCGACCATGAGCGGCACATGGACTGGATCGCCGAGACCATGCCCAAGCGTGCGGACTGGGCCTACAAGGAGACCAGGGCCCTGGTGGAACACATGCTGCGCGACCGCGTGCCGCCGGAACATCTGCCCGGTTCCATCTACGGCGCCGTGGGCCTGTGCCAGTTCATGCCGTCCAATATCGCCACCTACGGTGCGGACGGTGACGGCGACGGCCGTGTGGACCTGTTCACCGTGCCCGATGCCGTGGCCAGCCTTTCCCACTATCTTGCCCGGCACGGCTGGAAGGCCGGGCTTTCCCGCGAGCGCCAGCATGCCCTGCTGATGCGCTACAACCACTCCACGGTCTACGCCAACACCATCATGGCTCTGGCTGACCGTGTCGCCGCTCTGAAGTGAGTCCCGGGACGGCAGGTCCGCCTGCCGTCCTTTTTTGACAGGTCGCGCCCCTGGCCACGGATCGTTCCGGCGGCCCTGCCGGGGAGTGCACGCGCCTGCGCCTTCCTTCCTCCTTTCCGGGGCCTTCGGTGCTCCGCAGATCCCTATCCCCTGTTCCTGACATCCTGCTGACGCGCCCCGTGTTGAGTTGTGAACGGTTCCGTCGCGCGGCAGAGCCGCTCCGGCAGGCCCGTGCCTGCTCTCGTGACTGTTCTTCGCGGGCGGGTCCCCTCATCCTTCCTTCGTACAGGGAGCTGACATGACGTTTATCTCGACTTTGCTGAAAGCGGCTGCGGCCCTTTTCATGCTCGTTATCCTGATGTTGCTGGTCCAGCTGGACCTGACGGCCTTCCAGACGGTGGAAGTGCTGGCTCCCGGCTGGGGCTGGCTGGCCTTCGTGTCCCTGCTGGCGCTGGAGGCAGGCGCCGTGCTCTGGCTGGGCCTGGCCAGGTTTGCCCGTGCGCCCCGTCTGGTCTTGCGTGACGATCCTACGGAGGCGGAACGTCAGGCCTTTGCCCGTGAACTGGAACGCCGCCTGAAGAAGAATCCCCATGTCCGTGCCGCAGGCCTCCGCTCCACGGATGAGCATTTTCTGGAAAAGGCCCTCGACGTGCTGGACGCCCGTGCCGGGGAAGAGATCCGCAACAGCGCCAAACGGGTGTTCCTGGGCACGGCCCTGTCCCAGAACGGCCGTCTGGATGCGCTCATCGTGTTCGTCTCGCTGGCGCGCATGGTCTGGCGGGTCTCCGGCATCTACAACCAGCGTCCCACCCCGGCGGAACTGTGGAGCGTCTACAGCACGGTCTCCTCGGCCACGTTCATTTCCTTTTCCATCGAGGCCCTGGACATCCCCAGGACCATCACCGAGAGCATGAACGAGCTGCTGCCCGCGGTCACGCCCGCCATGGCGGCCTCCAGCGTGCCGCTCATGGGGCCCATGATGCAGCAGTGCACGTCCGCCGTCATCGACGGGGCGGCCAACTGCCTGCTGGCCATCCGGGCCGGTGTGGTCACGCGCAGTGCCTTCCGTTTCGCTGCCCTGGGCAGGGAAGAGGCCCGGCAGCAGGCCTGCGTCCGGGAGGCGGGCACCATGCTGGCGGAGATCTCCCGGGAGACCGTGGGGGCCATCGTGGAGGCCTTCCGCAAGCAGCTGGTGAACTTGCCTGCCTCCATGGGGCAGAAGATCTCGGAGACCGTGGGCACCGTGGCCGACAGCGCCCTGGAAAAGACCCGGGGCGCCGCCCAGAGCGTGGCGCGCGGCGGCACGGCCGTGGCCGAGGCCGTGAGTTCCGGTGCCGGTGCCGTCATCGGTGCGGGACAGGCCGTGGCCGGAGCGGTCAGCAATGGGGCCGGTGCCATGGCGGATGCCCTGGGCAGCGGCACGAGCGCCGTCATCCATGCTGTGGGCGATTGTGCCGCCAGTGCGGAAAAAGCCGTGCTGCGCGGTGGCAGTGCCGTCATGGGGAGCGTCGGCAGCGGGGCAGGGGCCGTGGCGGACATGGTGAGCAGCGGCACCAGCGCGGTCATCGGTGCGGTGAGCGACGGGGCCGCTTCTGCCGGTCAGGCGGTGGCGCGCGGCGGTACGGCCGTCGTGGGGGCCGTGAGCTCCGGTGCCGGTGCCGTCATCGGTGCGGGACAGGCCGTGGCCGGAGCCGTCAGCAGCGGCACCACTGCCGTCCTGGGCGCCGTGCGGGGCATACTGCCCGGCAACCGGCGGCGGGAGGCCACGGCGGACGAGCGTTTCGTCCTGCATCTGGCCCTGGTCTGGTCGCAGGGGCGTCCGGGCTGGAAGCGCCGTCGCCAGCTGGCCCGGCTGTGCGATGCGGAAGGTGTGAGCGCCGGGCTGCGTACGCTGGTGGACAGGCATCCCGATCTCGACCTGCTGGAACCGCAGCTGTCGTTCTGGCGGGGCAGAGTGGAGGACGTGCTGTCCTGCCACAGCTCCCTGGAGCTGGAACACGGCGCGGCGGCCGCGGCGTGGCTGGCGGAACTGGATCACCGGCTGGGGCTGGGCGGCAGTTTGCAGAGCGGCCGTGAGGAGCCCGCCTCCGGCTGGAAACGCTTCTGGAAGTGAGCGCACGGGGCGGAATCTACCGCACATCGTTCGGCAGTCCGGCGGATCTGTGAAAAGATTCCCTGTTTTGTGACGATGGTCACAGTTGTAACCGGGGAGATGTGCTCTAGTGTCATGGACAGACACCCATCCCCCTCAGCACAAGGAGCCCCCCATGTTTTGCAACCAGTGTGAACAGACCTCCAAGGGCAAGGCCTGTACCCGCCTTGGCATCTGCGGCAAGAACGAGGCCGTGGCCATCCAGCAGGACAAGCTGGTCTGGCAGCTGCGCGAACTGGCGGCCGTGGCCCTGATGGCCCGTGACGCCGGCATCGTGGACACCGCCACCGACGACTTCGCTTTCAAGGCCCTGTTCTCCACCCTGACCAATGTGAATTTCGATCCCGTCTCCCTGCGCGCCGTGCAGGAAGAATGCCTGGAGCGCACCACGGCCCTGGCCGCCCGTGTGTCCGATGCCCCGGCCCCCACGCCTCTGGCTGCCCTGGAGCTGCGGGAAACCGCTATCGACCGCCTGTCCGACGACGAGGACGTGCGCTCCGCCATGCAGATCCTGCTCTACGGCCTCAAGGGCGTGGCCGCCTATGCCGACCATGCCGCCGAGCTGGGCCAGCGTGATCCCGACGTGGCCGCCTTCCTGTATCGCGGCCTGCGTGCCGGCACCGAACTGGATCCCGAGAGCCACGACCTCAACGGCTGGCTGGGGCTGGTGCTGGAATGCGGCAAGGCCAACCTGCGCGCCATGGAGCTGCTGGAAGCGGGCAATACCGGTACGTTCGGCACGCCCGTGCCCACGCCCGTCTCCCTGGGCCGGCGCAAGGGCAAGGCCATCCTCATCTCCGGCCACGACCTGCCCGACCTGCTGGCCCTGCTGGAGCAGACCCGCGATACGGGCATCAACGTGTACACCCACGGCGAGATGCTGCCCGCCCACGCCTATCCGCTGCTGCATGCCTTCCCGCATCTGGCCGGGCATTACGGCACGGCCTGGCAGAACCAGCAGAAGGAGCTGCCCGCCTTCCCCGGCGCGGTGCTCTTCACCACCAACTGCATCCAGGACCCCAAAGACTACGCCGACAAGGTCTTCACCTCCGGCAACGTGTCCTGGCCCGGCCTGGTCCATTGCAAGGGGCGTGACTTCTCGGCCGTCATCCGGAAGGCTCTGGAACTGCCCGGCTTCGCCGAAGACGTGCCCGGAAAGGAAGTGCTGACCGGCTTTGGCCGCGAGACCCTGCTGGGTGCCGCGCCCGCCGTGCTGGATGCCGTGGCCCAGGGCAAGCTGCGCCACATCTTTTTGGTGGGCGGTTGCGACGGCGCCCGTCCCGGCCGCAACTACTACACCGAACTGGTGGAGAAGATCCCGGCCGACTGCCTGATCCTGACCCTGGCCTGCGGCAAGTTCCGCTTCTTCGACAAGGAGCTGGGCAGCCTGGGCGACATCCCTCGCCTGCTGGACGTGGGCCAGTGCAACGACGCCTACGCCGCCGTGCGTGTGGCCCTGGCCCTGGCCGATGCCCTGAAGTGCGGCGTCAATGACCTGCCGCTGTCGCTGGTGCTTTCGTGGTACGAGCAGAAGGCCGTGAGCATCCTGCTGACCCTGCTGGCCCTGGGCGTGAAGAACATCCGCCTCGGGCCCACGCTGCCTGCCTTCGTGTCCCCCAACATCCTCAAGGTGCTGGTGGAACAGTGGAACATCATGCCCGTGACCACGCCCGACGAAGACCTCAAGGCGATCCTGGGCTAAGATTCTTTTGCAGGGGAAGGCCGTGACCGCGGTCTTCCCCTGTGTTTTTGGCCGGCGGGGCTGCTTTCCCGTCCGGCTTTTTTTCCTGCCCCTGTGTCCGCGGGGGCAAAGCTTTCATGGAGGTCGCGCATGGACCAGAAAAAAGGGAACCGCCCCCCCGATCCCCAGAGCCTGCGGGATGCCCTGCGCCACAGCCCGCTGGGCCGCTGGCTGGACGAGAGGGAGACCGGTCTTGTGCTGGGCACGGGCCGTCTGGCCGAGATGCGGGCGGGCGATGTCCTGTTCCGTGAAGGGGACGAGATACGTCATGTGCCCTTCGTCTTGTCCGGCGAGGTGAAACTGGTCAAAATGGGCCCGCAGGGCAGGGAGTACGTCCTGCACCTGACCCGCGGCGGGGCCTTCCCCGATCCGGGGGCCCTGTTCTACGAGGCCCCTCTGCCTGCTACGGCCGTGGCCCTGGGGCCGGGGCGCCTGCTCTGGCTGGAGCGGGCCACCATGGACAGGCTGCTGGACGGGAATCCCCGGCTGGCCCGCTGGCTTTTGCAGGTGCTGGCGGCGCGGCAGCGTTTGTTCGTCAACAAGGTGGCCGGCTCGCAGGGGATGATTTCGGTCTCCCGGCGGGTGGCCGGATGGCTGCTGCACCGCTCCCGCATGGAGGAAGGGCGCCGTCAGCTGGAACTGCCCGGTACCCGGGAGCTCATGGCCCGTCTGCTGGGCCTGAGCCGCGAGAGCCTGAGCCGGGAACTCAACAAGCTGGCCCGGGAAGGCGCCATCCGCCTGGAGCGGCGGCGGGTGGAGCTGCTGGACATGGCGGTCCTGGAACGCCGGGCCCAGGACTAACGGGCTTTCGGACGTATTTTTCCGCTCCGGCCTTGCAAGGCCCGTCACCGTGCGGCCGGATGATGGCCGCAGGCAGGCCCCGGCGCCGGTCGTATTTTTTTGCATGTCGCTTCCGCCTCTGTGCGCCGCGCTCCGCTGATACCGTGATGCAGGCCTGGCGGCGGGCGGCAGCCCACACCATCATGACAGCCATGACAGACATCATCCCTCAGCTTTCCCTGCCGCCGTGCATCCTTTGCTCCAGCATCACCGGCAATACCCGTTCTCTGGCCGATGCCCTGGCCGGAGCCACCGGGGCCCCCGTATTCCCCACGGGGCATCCGCCCCTGCTCGACCATGCCGGGACGCTGCTTCTGGGTTTCTGGGTGCGCCGGGGCCTGCCCGACAGCCGCAGCCTGCGCCTGTGGCAGGGCATACGCGGCAAGCATGTCTTTTTTTTCGGTACCCACGGCACGCGCCCCGGTTCGGACCATTCCCGCCAGTGTCTCGCGGCGGCCCGCCGCCTGTTGCAGGACAACGGCAACGAGGTGCTGGGCGGCTTTTTGTGCCAGGGGCGGGTCAATCCGCGTCTGGTGGCGCTGGCGGGCAAACCGGGCCACCATCCCATGACGCCCGCCCGTGCGGCCCGTCTGGCCGAGGCCGCCCGCCATCCCGACGGGGCGGACCGTCAGGCGCTGGTGCGCTGCTGGGACCGCTGCCGTCAGGGCCTGCCCCTGCCCGGGGCCGATGCCGCCGGAGAACTGGGCGGCGGCCACTTTTTTGCCTGGTCCGCCGGGGCGGGACGCTTGTCCTGAGCCCGCGGGCCCGTTATCCTGCAAGGGGAGGAGAGAACATCATGGAAAAGATCGTCAGCCGCGTGGAACTGAGCGAGGATCCGGCCCTGCCCGGCGAGATCCTCAACAAGGCGGAATCGCTGTTCGTGGCTTTTCAGACCGGGGATTTCCCCTATGTGCTGCCCTTCAACCATGTCTGGCTGGACGGGCGCATCTACATCCATTGCGCCCTGGAAGGACGCAAGATCGACGTGCTGCGCCGGGATGGCCGGGTGGGCTTTTCCACGGCGGTGGACGTGTGCATCATCCGCGAAAAATCCACCACCCACTTCCGCAGCCTTTGCGGTACCGGCCGGGTGAGCGAAGTGACCGATACGGAAGAGAAGCGCCGTGCCCTGGACGCCATCAGCCTGCGCTTTGACGCGCGCTGCCCGCGCCCCACGCCCGATGCCGCCCTGGCCCGCGTGAATATCCTGCGCATCGATGTGGAGAGCCTGACCTGCCGCCACAAGAACGGGCCGCGCCGCAAGGACAAGGAATAGGAAGAAGGTTTGTGCTTTTTGGCACAAATTGGAGAAAAGGCCTTGTCTTGTGCGGGGAAAGTCCTTACATTGAGGTTGTAAGGGAAAAAAAGGCTGCGCCGGCTCTGGAGCCGACGAGAAAAGGGCCATCCCCCCTTTCCTGATGGAACCGGATTTTCAACATTTTACTTCTGTCCGTTTGGGCGGTAATGGAGCGTACCATGAAGGAAATCAAGAAGATTCTTTGCGCGGTTGACCTTTCCGAACACAGCGCGGCCGTGGCAGAGTACGCCACCATGCTGGCCAAGGGCTTGGGGGCCAGCATCATCGTCGTCTACACGGCTCCCTCGCTGAGCCAGTATGTGGGCTTCCATGTGCCGCCCAACACCATCGAAAACTTCGTGGGCGAGATCGTCTCCGGCGCTGAAAAGTCCATGGACGCTTTCGTGGCCGAAAACTTCCCCGGCGTGGAAGCCAAGGGCCAGGTGCTCATCGGCTACGCCGCTGAAGAGATCCTGACCCGTGCCAATGACGAAGGCGCCGACCTCATCGTCATGGGCACCCACGGTCGCAAGGGCATCGACCGCATCCTCTTCGGCTCCGTGGCCGAAAAGGTCGTCAAGAACGCGTCCATGCCTGTGCTGACCGTTCGCCCCAACAGGTAAGTCCCGGCCGGATCGGGAACTGACAACGGTTTCTCGGGCCGCCGCACTTGCGGCGGCCCTTTTTTCTTTGCATCTGGAGTCTGTATGTACACCTGCGCCGTGCGCCCGGAAATAGCCGCCCTGAGCGCCTATGTTCCCGGCATGTCCATTGCCGAAATTCAGGAGAAATACGGCCTGTCCAAGGTCGTCAAAATGGCCAGCAACGAGAACCCCCTGGGCGTCTCGCCCCTGGTGAAGGAAGCCCTGGGCCTGCACGCCGGGACAGCCTTCCGCTATCCCCAGGGCGGCAACCCCCGCCTGGTGGCGGCCCTGGCCCGCACGCACGGCGTCAGCCCCGATCAGGTGGTGGTGGGCAACGGCTCGGACGAGATC
The DNA here is from genome assembly GCF_951793255.1 of Desulfovibrio piger. Taxonomy (NCBI): domain Bacteria; kingdom Pseudomonadati; phylum Thermodesulfobacteriota; class Desulfovibrionia; order Desulfovibrionales; family Desulfovibrionaceae; genus Desulfovibrio; species Desulfovibrio piger. Next base: position 404,951 of record NZ_OX636706.1, on the reverse strand, counting down.
ATCGACATGCTGATCCGTATGCTCCTGGTGCCGGGCAAGCATTCCGTGGTCTGCTTCGAGCCCTGCTTCAGCATCTATCCCGTCCAGGCGCAGGTCTGCGGCGTGGAAGTGCGCCGCCATCCCCTCAACCCGGATTTCAGCTTCGATCTCGACGCGCTCTTCGCCCTGGTGGACGATGACACCCGTCTGGTCTTCGTGACCACGCCGGACAATCCCTCCGGCTACTGCCCGCCGCTGGCCGACGTGCGCCGCCTGGCGCAGCGCCTTGGCGAGCGCTTCCCCCACTGCCTGCTGGTGGTGGACGAGGCCTACATGGACTTTGCGGGCGACAGCCCCGAGGACGAGGCCCGCTTCTCCCTGCTGGCCTCCGGTGACATCCCGGACAACGTGGCCATCATGCGCACCTTCTCCAAAAGCTACGGTCTGGCCGGGCTGCGCCTGGGCTACGGCATCCTGCCGGCCGAGCTGGCCCAGTATTACTGGCGGGCCCGCCTGCCGTTCTCGGTCAACATCCTGGCCGAAGAAGCCGGTATCGCCGTGCTGCAGGACAGCACCTTCCGGGCCGCCACGCTGGAATGCGTGCGCGCCGGTCGCCGTCGCCTGACCGAAGGCCTGCGCGCCCTGGGATGCACGGTGTGGCCCAGCGCCGCCAACTTCATCATGATGCAGCTGCCCGAAGGCTGCGGTACGGCGGCGGCCTGCTTCGAGGCCCTGCTGCAGCGCGGTATCATCATCCGGCCGCTCAAAAGCTACAGCCTGCCCGATCACCTGCGCGTGAGCGTGGGCAGCGACGAAGAGAACACGGCCTTCCTTGAGGCCATGAAACAGTGGATGCAGGAGGTGCGGGGATGAAGACGACCCTGCCTGTGGTGACCCTGGACGGCCCCGCCGGTGTGGGCAAGACCACGCTGGCCCAGCAGCTGGCCGAAAGCCTGCATGTGGCTTATCTGGATACCGGCGCCATGTTCCGTTGCCTGGCCCTCAAGCTGGGGCCCGGTGCGGAGACCCTGCCCGAAGAGGAATTGCGCGAGAAGTGCCGCCAGTGGACCTTCAGCCTGTCCGGCAAGGGACGGGCCTCCACGGTGTGCTGCAACGGCGTGCCCATCCGCGGCGAAGTGCGCACCGAGCAGGTGGGCATGCTGGCCGCCCGCATCGCCACGGTGCCCGTGGTGCGCGAGGTGCTGCGCGAGGCCCAGCGGGCCATGGGCGAAGCCACGCCGCTGGTGGTGGAAGGCCGTGACATGGGTACGGTGGTCTTTCCTGACGCCCGCTTCAAATTCTTCCTGGATGCATCGCCCGAAGTGCGCGCCCTGCGCCGTCTGCGCGACCTGGCCGCCCGCGGGGTGGAAGCCGATCTGGTGACGCTGACCGAGCAGATCCGCCAGCGTGACTCCCTGGACCGCAACCGGGCCGTGGCGCCTCTGCGCCCCGCTGCCGATGCCGTCATCGTGGATACCTCGGAACTGGACATCGCCGGTGTGCTGGGCGTGCTGGTGCATCGCATCAGCGTGCATGAAGGCAGCGTGACCCTGTTGCCGTAGCCGGGGACGGCAAACATCATATGGCAAGATGACGGGCCGGAAGGGATCTCCCTTCCGGCCCGTTTGCATTTTTGGTGCGACCGGAGAGAACGCGGGAGGCGGAAGAGGACATCTTCCCGGATGGGGATCGCTCAGGCCGGGGTGCAAGAGGGGACCGCACGGCAGGGACCGGGGGAGGCTGGGCAGACTCCGATCTTTCTTATCGCCGTCGGAGCATCTGGTGAGGCGGTGTGCCGGGAAAGGCCCCCTGCGCGGCTCCGCGGCCTGCGGAAGACGTGTGTTGTGGCAGGGGGGAAACGGAAAAGGGGACCTCTCTGCCGGAGCAGGAAGTCCCCCAAAAATCAGCCTGTGGCGGATGGCGTCTAGGCGTGGTGGCGGCGCTGCAGGTGGTCGCGCAGGATGATGGCCAGCAGGTTCATGCCCAGCACCAGCAGGATGAGGACCAGGCCCGTGCCGTACTGGAGCGGGCGGGTCTTCTCGATGTCCGTGCCGGCGGTGGCCAGCACGTACATGTGATAGGGCAGGGCCATGACCGAGCTGAAGATGGAGTCCGGGTTCTTGGGCGTATAGAAGACGGCGGCGGTGAACATGATGGCGGCCGTTTCACCGGCGGCGCGGGCCACGCCCAGGATGGCGCCGGTGAGCATGCCCGGCATGGCGCAGGGCAGGACCACGCGGGTGATGGTCTGGGCCTTGCCGGCACCCAGGGCCAGGGAGGCTTGGCGGTAGGTGTCGGGTACGGAGCGCAGGCTCTCCTCGGCGGTGCTGATGATCACGGGCAGGGTCAGCACGGCCAGGGTCAGGATGCCGGACAGGATGCTGACGCCCATGCCGCAGAAGGTCACGAAGAACGAAAGCCCGAACAGGCCGAAGACCACGGAAGGCACCCCGGCCAGGTTGTTGACCCCCAGGCGCACCATGCGGGCGAAGGGGGTGTTGCCCGCGTATTCATGCAGGTAGACGGCCGTGGCCACCCCCAGGGGGAAGGCCAGCAGCAGGGAGCCCAGGGCCAGGATGGCCGTGCCCACGATGCAGGGCAGGATGCCGCCGGCGGTCATCATCTCGCGGGGCGGCGTGGAGAGGAATTCCCAGCTGAGGGCGGGCAGGCCCTGCACCAGCAGGAAAAGGCAGATGGCCACCAGCAGGATGACGTTGAAGGCGGCCACCAGCCGCAGGGTGCCGAGCATGGCGCCCTGGACGAAAAGGCGGCGGCGCGGATCGGGTGTCGCAAGAGGCATGGAAGGGATCCTTAAAGGCTGGCCGAGCCCACCTGGCGGTGTTTTTCGGCAATGCGGGAAGCGATCATGTTGAATGCCAGCGTCATCAGGAACAGGACGATACCTGTGGCGAACAGGGCGTAGTAATGGTCGCTGCGGAAGGGGGCTTCAGCCATTTCGGCGGCGATGGAGGCGGGCATGGGCCGCACGGGGTCCAGCAGGGACTGGGGCAGCATGGCCGCGCCGCCGGCCGCCATGAGCACCACCATGGTCTCGCCCATGGCGCGGGACATGCCCAGCATGATGGCCGTGCCGATGCCGGACAGGGCCGCGGGCACCACCACGCGCACGATGGTCTCCCAGCGGGTGGCGCCCAGCGCCAGGGAGGCCTCACGCAGGGAGCGGGGCACGGCGCGCAGGGCGTCCTCGGAGACGGAGCAGATGGTGGGCAGGCTCATGATGGCCAGCACCAGCGAGGCATTGAGCAGGTTGAGGCCCGTGGCGGCGCCCAGCACGTCCTGGAGGATGGGCGCCAGCACCACCATGCCCAGAAAGCCCAGCACCACCGAAGGCAGGGCCGCCAGCAGTTCCACGAAGGGCTTGATGACGCGGCGGGCGAAGGGCGGCGCGATCTCGGCCAGGTACACGGCCGTCATGACGCCCAGAGGCACGGCCAGCAGCGAGGAAAGCCCGGTGACGGCCACGGAACCCACCAGCAACGGGAAAATGCCGAACAGGCCGGGATCTTCCGTGGGGTACCAGAGGTCGCCCAGCAGAAAGTCCAGCGGGCTCACATGCCGGAACAGGGGCAGGCCTTCGGTGAACAGGAAGATGACGATACCTGCCAGCGCCAGCAGGGACGAGGCCGCGATGGCGGTGAGGCAGATGCGGATGGCCCGCTCGCGGGAAGAGCTGAACATGGTTTTCTCCGAAGGTTTCCTTGCGGGACGCGCCCGCTGGAGGAAGCGGGAAAAAAGCGGAAAAACGGGGGAAAGGGGGACGTACGCCGGTATGATCCCTCAGACCGGCACGGGCCCTTTCCCCTTGCGGGGGACCGGGCAGAGGCCCCCGGAAGGAGAGGGGGAGCGTCTGCCCGGTGCTGCGGGCTTAATGCTGCAGGGGAACGTAACCCACGGCCAGGACGTCCTTCTGGCCCTTGTCGGCGGCCAGCAGGTAGTCCACCAGCTTCTTCACGCCGCCCTTGGGATCGCCGTTGGTGAAGATGTAGAGTTCGCGGGCGATGGGCCATTCGCCGTCCAGAGCGGTCTTGGCGCTGGCGGCCACCTTGCTCACGGTCAGGCCCTTGACGCTCTTGTCAAGATAGCCCAGGCCGATGTAGCCGATGGCATTCTTGTTCTTGGCCACGGCCTGCACCACGGTGCCGTTGGAGGCCTGCATCAGGGCGGCGGGGGTGACGCGTTCCTTCTTCATGACCAGTTCCTGCCAGGATTCGAAGGTACCGGAAGAGGTATCGCGGGAGATGACCACGATGGGGGCATCCTGGCCGCCCAGTTCCTTCCAGTTGCGCACCTTGCCGGCGTAGATGGAGGACAGCTGTTCCAGGGTCAGGTCCTTCACGGGGTTCTCGGGGTTGACCACGGGCACGATGGCGTCCACGGCCACGGCGATGCGCACGGGCTTCACGCCCTTCTTTTCAGCGGCGGCGCGTTCCTTGTCCTTGATGTCGCGGGAGCTCATGGCCACGTCGCACTGCTTTTCGCCCAGGGCCTTGATGCCGTTGCCGGAACCGCCGCCGGAGATCACCAGTTTGATGTCGGGGTTGGCGGCCATGAAGGATTCGGCGGCCTTCTGCATGACGGGCAGCACGGTGGTGGAGCCGTTGACGACGATATCCTGGGCGTGGGCGGCCACGCTCAGACCCAGGGCGGCACAGGTAAGGACCAGAGTTTTGGCGAAATTCATGATAGTGCTCCTTTAAAAGGAAAAAAGTCTTTGCTTCGGCTCGATCCCGAAGCACCTCCCTTTTCCTCAGGCTTTGTTACAGAAATGTGACGCCTCGGCGAAGATGCGGAGACACTTTGAAAACCGTGGTTTTTACGGGCCTGTCACACAATTGTAACCTTTCAGGCGCATTGCTGGCGCATGGGAAAGGCACTACTTCTCCAAGGCAAAGGAAGACTCCATGCAACGCATACTTGTTATTGAAGACGAAAACGATATCCGCCAGTTGCTGCGCTTCAACCTTGAGCGCGAAGGCTTTGCGGTACTGGAAGCGGCCGACGGGCTGGGGGGGCTGCACATGGCGACCTCCGAGCTGCCCGACCTGGTGGTGCTGGACCTCATGCTGCCCGGCATGGACGGCTGCGATGTCTGCCGCAGGCTCAAGGCCCAGCCGGTCACGGCGGCCATCCCCGTGCTCATGCTCACGGCCCGCGGCGAGGAAGTGGACCGCATTGTGGGCCTGACCCTGGGGGCCGATGATTATGTGGTCAAACCCTTCAGCGTCCGGGAACTGGTGCTGCGCATCCGGGCCATCCTGCGCCGCGGCAACCGCCCCGGCATGGGCACGGCCCTGTGCCGCGGGGCCCTGCTGCTGGATGTGGAGGCCCACCGCGTGACCCTGGACGGGCAGGAAGTGGCCCTGACGGCCACGGAGTTCCGTCTGCTGGAAGACCTCATGCGGCATGCGGGCGCCGTGCGCACCCGCGAACAGCTGCTCAACGCGGTCTGGGGATATTCGTTCGAAGGCTATGCCCGTACGGTGGACACGCATGTCCGGCGTCTGCGGGCCAAACTGGGTGAAGAAGCCGCCGCGCTCGAGACCGTGCGCGGCGTCGGTTACCGTTTGAGAGGCTGAGATGACGGGGATGTTCCGTTCTTTTAGGGCCCGGATCTTCTGGGCCATCCTGCTGGTGGCCGCGGTGGCCGCGGGGCTTTCCCTGTGGCTGACGCGCGAATGGCTGGAAGAGCGCCAGCTCGATGAAGCTCGTACCGGTCTGCTGCGCGAGGCGCGCGTGGCGGGCGAACTGATGCTGCGCGGCGAAAACGATCTGGAGGTCCTGGTCCGGGTGCTCGACCTGCCCGACCTGCGGCTTTCGCTGCTGGATGCCGACGGCAACGTGCTGGCGGAGACCGGCGGCGTTTCGCCCGAAGGCATGGACAACCACGGCGACCGGCCCGAAGTGGTGCAGGCCCGCAGCGAAGGGCAGGGCTACTCCCTGCGCGCCAGCGGCACCTTGCACAAGAATTTTGCCTACGCGGCCCGCAACCTGCCTGACGGACGCATCCTGCGTCTGGCCCTGCCGCTGGACAGCGTGAACCTGCTCATCCAGAAGCGCCTGCACGTCTTCGCGCCCATGATCCTGCTGGCCGTGGTGCTGGCCGTGGTGCTGGCCGCCTTCATCTCCGGCGCCATGCGGCGGTCCCTGGGCCAGATGGTGGACGTGGTCTCGGCCATTTCCCGCGGCCGACTGCAACGCCGCCTGCGCCGTCTGCCGGGCACGGAGTTCGCCCCCCTGGCCGAAGCCGTGAACCGCATGGCCGACAGCATCGGCGAGCAGGTGCGCATCGCCTCGGACAAGACCGCCCAGCTGGAGAGCGTGCTCAACACCATGAGCGACGGCGTGCTGGTGCTGGGGCCGCAGGGCCGCATCCGCCGCTGCAACGGCGCCTTTGCCCGCCTCTTCCCCCAGGTGACCGACATGGCGGGCAGCCCGGTCATCGAGGTGATCCCCTCGCCCGAACTGCAGGATGCCGTGGATGCCATGCTGCGCTCCGCCCAGGTGGCCCGCTCGTCCTCCGGCAACGGGGACGAGGATCTGGATGTGCCCCGTTCCCTGCGCCAGGTGCAGCTGCATCTGGGCAGCCGGGTCTTCTCGGTGCTCATCTCCCTGCCCGTACTGGCCGATGCCCGTCTGGGCGCGGTGCTGGTCTTCCGCGACATCAGCGACCTGATGCAGCTGGAGCGCATCCGCAGCGATTTCGTGGCCAATGTCTCCCATGAGCTGCGTACGCCGCTGACCGCCATCCAGGGCTATGCCGAGACCCTGCTCAGCATGGATTCCTCGGAACAGGCGCAGCACTTTGCGGCCATCATCTACCGTCACAGCTGTTCCCTGGCCCGCATGCTGGAGGATCTGCTGGTGCTGGCCCGTCTGGAAGGGCAGGGAGGCGCCCTGGAGCTCTGCCCCACGGAATGCGCCGCCACCCTCGATGAGGCGGGCAGCCTGTGCCAGACCCGCCTGCAGGAACGCAAGCTGCGTCTGGAAGGCCATCTGGAAAAACTGCCCCCCGTACTGGCCGACGACCGTCTGCTGACGCTGGTGTTCCGCAACCTGCTGGAGAACGCCTGCCGCTATGCCGAAGAAGAGACGGCCATCCGCGTCACGGGCCGGGTGGAAGGCGACGACGTGGTCATCCGTGTGGTGGACGACGGCGTACTCATCCCGGCGGACGATCTGCCACGCATCTTCGAGCGCTTCTATCAGGTAGAGCGCCATCGCGGGCAGAATTCCACGGGCCTGGGCCTGGCCATTTGCAAACATGTGATCGAACGGCACGGCGGCCGCATCTGGGCGGAAAGCCCGGCGGAAGACGGCAGCACGGCCATCATCTTTACCTTGAGGCGCGCGGACGCCCCCCGGACGCCCGTGCAGGAGTAGTTATGGCAACAGCACTTTCGGCGCAGAAGATCAACGTCTATTACGGCGCTTCCCACGCCCTGCAGGATGTCAGCCTGGATTTCGAGGCCGGCGGCGTCACGGCCCTCATCGGCCCTTCCGGCTGCGGCAAATCCACCTTCCTGCGTTGTCTCAACCGCATGAACGACCTGATCCCCGGCTGCCGGGTGGAAGGCCGCATCATGCTGGACGGCGAGGACGTCAACCAGCCCCGCACCAACGTGGTGCGCCTGCGGCAGAAGGTGGGCATGGTCTTCCAGAAGCCCAACCCCTTCCCCAAGAGCATCTTCGAGAACGTGGCCTACGGCCTGCGCGTCAACGGCGTCAAGGACGAGAACCTCATCACCGAGAAGGTGGAGCTGGCCCTGCGCCGCGCCGCCCTCTGGAACGAAGTGGAAGACCGCCTTTCCTCCTCGGCCCTGGGCCTTTCCGGCGGCCAGCAGCAGCGCCTGTGCATCGCCCGTGCCCTGGCCGTGGAACCGCAGGTGCTGCTCATGGACGAGCCCGCCAGCGCCCTGGACCCCATCGCCACCCGCAAGGTGGAAGAGAGCATCGTGGAGCTCAAGGAAGGCCTGACCATCATCATCGTGACCCACAGCATGCAGCAGGCGGCCCGCATCTCCGACCGGACGGCCTTCTTCTACATGGGCCGTCTGGTGGAAAGCGACAGCACGGACGTCATCTTCACCCGTCCGTCCCAGAAAGAGACGGAAGACTACATCACAGGCAGGTTCGGTTAATGGTTCTTCAGGATTACACGCCCCAGCACATGCTGGCCACGCTGCGCACGCGCCTGCTGGTCATGTATGCGCAAGTGGACATCGCTTTGGAAGAGGCTGCGCGTTCCTATGAAAAAGGCGAGGCCGTGCGCGCCATCGCCGTCTGTGACGGTGATACGGCCATCGACGCCCTGGAAAACGAGACCGACGAGCTGTGCCTGCGCCTCATGGCCCGCATCAAGCCCGTGGCCGGTGATCTGCGCTTCGTGGTGGCCGCCCTGCGCATGGTGGTGGATCTGGAGCGTATCGGTGACGAGGCCGTGACCGTGGCCGAGCAGACCGTGCTCATGGAAGACGTGCCCGGGCGGCGTATCCTGGCGGACGAGGTCTGCGGCATGATGCAGCGCGCCCGCGAGGCCTTCATGCGCGCCATGGACTGCTTCCGCGAAGGCAACGGAGAGGAAGCCCTGGCCCTGCGCAACTGCGAGGACGAGGCCCTGCAGAACGAGATGCGCATCGTGCAGCGCCTGCTGGAGCTGCTGCGTCAGGAAGAAGGCAAGCGTCCCGATCCCCAGCTTGTCATGCATACCTTGCTGGTGGTGCGTGCCCTGACCCGCATCTGGCGGCGTTCCGTCAATCTGGCCGAACAGGTCTACTTCATGCAGCACGGCCAGAGCCTCAAGCACAGCGGCGAAAAGAAGTAACATATTCACGTTCCTTTGTTTTTCCGGTAAAAGCGGGGGCAGGTGACTGCCCCGCTTTTTTTGTTGTGGAGAGGCTGTGGAGCGGGGGAATGACGAGAGGGGAAGGGGCGTTTTTTGTAAAAACTGCCCCTTCCCCTCTCGTGCTCTCCCCATCCCCGAAAAAACTTTCTTCAGGTCGGGGCGAAAGTCCCCGTCGCTGTCTGGCGGCTGTTTGAAATAAGGAGAGTATTGCTAAAAGAATGATAAAATATCTTCTCTTTGCCCGTTCACATGAAATCTGGCAAAGAGAGATATTGTGAGATCAACCATTCGCAAGGACCTTGAAACCACCTGAGATTTACGTTTGAAACGGGCAAACCAGTGTCTTTGGCGGGCATTATTTCGCTCAATTCGCACGGTTCCCCGTTTTCCTTGAATGAGGTCGTCCTCGGGTATTTCCCGTGGATATACTTTCCAGTTGTCGGTACAGAAGAACCAGACAGACCAACGGCGAAGCCTTGCCATCAATCTTGCAAGAGTGCTTTGGTCACGATTGCCACATTCCCAGTCAATGAGTTGACCGGTATCGCGACAATAAGCTTTCCAGAGCCATAGTTTGTTTTTTTGAATGCAAATAGTGCCACATCTCATCAAGTTCTATGATGACAGCTTCCCCAGGAGAAGGCTTTTCATAAGTTTTTTCAGCGAAATCCCGGACCCAACGCATGACGGTCGATGTTGCAACTCCATAAATACGTGCTATGGCATTAAACGAAAGGCCCAAAGTATAAAGCAGGATGGCCATTGCCTTTTCCGTTGCCGGTCGTCCTCTGGGAGTGTCACGGGTAAATTGAAAACCGCAGTCTTTGCAGCGAAATCTCTGACGCTCCAAGTGTCTTCCATTCTTCACAATCCGCTCTGACGCACATTTTGGACAGTATTGCATAAAGAACTCCTTAACTGGAGTATGCCATTATAACATTCTTTATGCAATACTCTCGAAATAAGATATGCCATACGGCCGGAGAGGAGGGGGGATGCTGGGGAGTGAAGAGGGACGGAGTTTTTTTCTTGCGCTTGCTTTCGGGCCGCAATACTCTTGGAAAGTATGGGAAGGGCCTTCCTGCGATGAAGAGGCGGATTCCGTCGGTCATACGCTTTGATAAGGCTGGCGGCATGGCACGCCGCAGGGCGGGACGCTATCCGGGCAGATGACGGTCTTTTAGGGCTGACGGGAAGTGAAGGGCGTGTTGGAGGTGCCGGGACGCGGACGACGCCGGGAGGAAGCACGGAAGCTGCCCGGCAGCCTGCCCGTTTCGTGGCGATCGCTGGCCGGAGGGGGCGGAAGGCCATCTTGTCTGACAAGCGGTCCGTGATGCTCGGGCTTGGGGATGCTCCGGCAGGGAAGGCGGATGTCCTGCCGGACTTTCAGCAGTTTGCCCCGGTCCTCCATCAGGAAGGGAGGATGTTTCGGAGCCGTGCGGCTGGCCTTTCTCCACGCGGGGAGCGTTCCAGAATGTCCGGTAGGCCGCAGGCCGCAAAAAAGCCCTCCATGCGGAGGGCTTCGTCATTCCCGATGGCGGACAGGCTTCCGGGACTGTCATCGGGAGGGCGCACGGTCATGTCTGCAACCGGGCATGCATGCCGTACTGTCTGAAGAAGGGGGGGAGCGAAGATCGGGGGGAAGGGGCCTCTCGTCTCATGCGGGAGAAGCCCCTTCCGTCGATGCTCGTTTCGTCTGTAGCCGGTCTTAGGCCTGGGCCGAAGCGGCAGCCGTTTCTTCTTCCTTGCGGGCGGCGTTGCGGCGGCAGGCGTCGTTGAGGTCGCGTTCCAGCAGAGCCACGATGGTGAAACGGTTGATGAAGGCGCGGGCGAACTGCAGGTAGTTCAGGTACAGGTCACTGCTGCGCATGGACAGGCCTTCGGTATCGATGCGCTGCAAAAGCTCGATCTGGATCTTGCTGATGCGGGAAGAGCAGTGGTCGGCATAGGCCGAGAGCTCGGCGCGGGAGCCTTCGCCCGCGGCATAGGCCCGGAAGTGGCGGGCGGCGTCTTCCAGGATGCCCAGCATCTGCTCCAGATTGTCGCCCAGCGCGCCGCTGTAGGGGCGGTGGCGGTTGGCGATGTGGTTGGCGGACATGCCCAGCACCGAGCGCAGCTCATGGCTCAGTTCCTTCATGCCGTTGAAGATGCGGTAGTAGATGTGCCGCGCTTCGTTGTCCAGATCGTCGCCACCGCCGCGCAGGGCCATGCGGTAGTAGGAACCGCGGGAGCGCGAGATGTCTTCGAAAAGGTTCACGGCTTCGTTCTTGCAGCGGTTCAGGATCTTCTCGTCCTCGGCCTGGAAGGCGGTGAGGCCTTCGCGCATCAGACGCACGGCGGTATCGATGCTTTCGTCCACCGAAGCGCCGATATTGGCGCGGATGCTGTCCTTGTCGGTGTTGTCGGCCACGATGTCGAAGCTGCTCTCTTCCTTCTTCTTGCCGAAGAAGTTGGAGCGCACCAGGCTGACCACGGCCACCAGCATGAAGAGGACGGCCACCACGCTGCCGCCCTCGAACAGGGCCCAGGTGACCAGGGCACAGGCGCTGAAGGCGCACATGGCGGTCAGGAACCAGCCGCTGATGACGGCCAGCACGCCGGAGATGCGGTAGACGGCGCTCTCACGGTTCCAGGCGCCGTCGGCGAAGGAGGAGCCCATGGCCACCATGAAGGTCACATAGGTGGTGGACAGGGGCAGCTTGAGGGACGTGGCCGAGGCGATGAGGATGCTGGAGACCACCAGATTGATGGCGGCACGCACCTGGTCGAAGGGCAGCACGGGCGCGCCCTTGACCTGTTCCACGGGCTGCATGCGGCTCTCAAGGGCGGTGAAGAGCGAATTGGGCAGGATCTGGTGCAGGGTCTTGTTGGCGCTCAGGCCCGCGCGCACGATGAGGCGGCCGGGCAGGGAGGAGCCGAACTGTTCCTGATCGCCGCGGGTGCTGCTGCTCAGGTTGATGGAGGTCTGCACCACGCGGTGGGCCTTTTTGGAGAACCACAGGGTCAGCACCATGATCAGACCGGAGAGCAGCAGGTAGAAGGTGGGCGTCTGCACGGCCTTGCGCAGGCCTTCCATGGTGAAGGCATCGGCGGCCATGCCGCTGGCGGTGTACTGCTGCCAGCTTTCCCAGGCGGCCAGGGGCACGCCCACGAAGTTGACCAGGTCGTTGCCGGCAAAGGCGAAGGCCAGGGCAAAGGTGCCGGCCAGGATGACGATCTTGAAGATGTTGACGCCGCGGCGCACCATGAGCAGGTGCAGCACCACGCTCAGGCCCGCGAACAGCACCAGCAGGATGGGCAGGGTGTGGGCATTGATCCAGGCCAGGTATTCCGGCTTCATGAAGGATGCGCCCTTGGCGCCTTTCATGATCAGGAAGTAGAAGATGGCCGTCAGGGACAGGCCGCCGAAGATGCCGCCGATGCGGCGGTACATGCGCTCATAGTGGAAGGTGAAGATCAGGCGGGTGATGTACTGCACCACCACACCGGCCACGAAGGCCACCACCACGGAGATGAGGATGCCGGACACGATGGCCAGGGCCTTCTGGCTGTTGATGAAGTCCCCCAGCTGGGAGAGCAGGATGTCCGAGGTGGAGATCTTGATGAGGGCCGCGGCCACGGCACCGCCCAGCAGCTCGAAGACGATGGATACGGTGGTGGAGGTGGGCAGGCCCATGGAGTTGAAGGCGTCCAGCAGCAGGACGTCGGTGATCATCACGGCGAAGAAAATGATGATGATCTCGTTGAAGGTGAACATCTCGGGATTGAAGACCCCGCTGCGGGCGATCTCCATCATGCCGCTGGAAAAGGTGGAGCCCAGCAGCACACCGATGCTGGCCACCACCATGATGACCTTGAAGCTGGCGATGCGCGAGCCTATGGCCGAGTTGAGGAAGTTGACGGCGTCGTTGCTGACGCCCACGAAAAGGTCCACTGCGGCCAGGATGGCCAGAAATACCAGTATGAGCAGAAAGATGCTTTCCACGTCCCGTCTCCTGCGGAATAGTCTGAGAATGAGGCATATTCTGTGTAGGCAGGTTTTGTTACAAAACGGTGACGGCGGCGGGGAAATGCAGAGGGGAGAAGGGTCCGCAGGGGGAGTGGGGGAGGAAAGGAGGGCCGAGTTCACAATAACGTGGCTCTGTGGTAGGCAGGACGTGATGACGAGTTCCCAGAAAAATTTTTATAGGGAAGAGACAACGTGAAGCATATCGTTTTTCTGGAGCAATATGGAAGTCTTGGCGGTGGGCAACAAGTACTTCTAGAACTTGTGCGCGCAGCGCTACACACTGGCTTCCAGGCCACGGTGCTGATCCCGAAGGGCCCCTGTGTGGACAGACTACGTGCCCTGGGGGCGCAGGCCATCGTTGTTCCCGAGTGCCGTCTTTCCCAGGGGGAAAAAAACATTGCGGACATCTTTCGTTTTGCCTGGTACGGCTGCCGTACATTCTTGAGGCATATATCGTTGCTGCGCCATGCCGACCTGATTTATGTCAACGGCAATCGTCTGTCGCCTGTGGCCATGCTGGCTCAGCTGATGCTGGGGCGCAAGGCAGCCTACCACATCCATCTGAATCATGGCGGGCTGGAGCGGAAGCTTTTTTTGTTGGCCTTGCGCCTGAAAAGTACGCGGGCCTTGGTCCTGCCTTCGGAGTTCATCCGCCGGGAGCTGCTGGCCGCGGATGTCCGCTTTGACGATCCGCGTGTGCAGGTTGTCCCCAACGGACTGGATGCCCGCTTCAGTGACATCCCTTTCCAGGACCGCTTTACGGGCAGGCCCTTGCAGCACATCGGCATTGTGGGGCGTGTTTCACCGGAAAAAGGGCAGGATGTACTCATTCCGTTGGCGAAGCACTTCCCTCAGCTGCAGTTCCATGTGCTTGGGGACGCCGCATTCTCGTCTGAGGACTACTATGAAAGGCTGAAGCGGGAAGCTCCGGAGAATATCCACTTCCATGGCTGGGTGGATGATCTGCCCGCCAAGGTGAACGAGATCGGTTTGCAGGTTTGCCTGGTTCCGTCCCGTTGTCCACCTGAATCGCCGGAGCGGAGTTTTGAGGCGGCCCCCCTCGTGCCGTTGCAGATGACGGCTCTTTCCTGCTTGGTCATTGTACGCAAGCTGGGGGCGCTGGAAGATGTGGCTCAGGAACTGCGGCTGGAGACATTTGAGCAAGATGAGGAGCTAAAAATTATTTTGTCTAAACTTCAACTTTTCCCTGCTTCGAAGTTAGCTAAAATATGTCACGATAATTATTCTACTTGTCTTTTAGGATATAAAAATTATCATTTTCTTGAAAACCTTCAAATATTGTTGGGGAAAAATAGCGAGGAGTGAATTATGCCTACTATTTCTATTATTATTCCTGCATATAATTGCAAAAAATATATATTAGAAACGATAAAATCTGTACTTTGTCAAACTTATTCTGATTATGAATGTATCATAGTTGATGATGGGTCAACGGATGGAACATATGGAGTAATTAGTCAAATAATTGGTAGTGACAATAGATTTAAAATTATTCGACAGAAAAATTTAGGTGAGTGTGCAGCAAGGAATACTGGAATATCACTTGTTTCAACGCCATATATTACCGTACTCGATAGTGACGATATCTGGCACCCAAATTTTTTACAATATATGTTAAATGTTCTTCAGAAAAAAGGGGCTGATTTAGCATGGTGCCATTTTGTTATGTTCCATGATGGCACTAATATACGTAAAAGACAGCCGTGGGCTAACCTTCATAAAACAGGCAATATTTGGTGGGATATGTTGCTCGATAGTGAATTCTGCATGGGGGCTTGGGCAGCACGAACCGATAAAGTGCGTGCTGCCGGGCCTTTTGATCCCTCATTGCGCGTGGCAGGAGATAGGGATTTTTCCCTACGGTTACTGGCATTGATTTGTCAGGAAAACCCTATGGCTGCGCAAGAAGTTCCTCAAGAGCTTTTATTCTATCGGCAACGTGCAGGAAGTGCTGTCCGCAATGTTCAGGCCGCGCTGGATACAGAGTGGCACATCATGAAAAAGCATATCGAACATCCGGGGATTCCTCCCAGAATCCGCAAGCGTGCTTGGTCATTTTTGGCCTTTAAGATGGCGGTCATCGCCGCGTTTGGCGCACGCCAGTATATGACAGCCATACGCTGGTATATAAAGGCTTTTTGCCTTGATCCATTGAACCTGAATCTGTATTGGCTGCCTGTACGGAAATTGATAATGAGACTACAACGGACGCAGTATATCGATATCTTGAAGGACTAGCCTTTTTTTAACAGGCCATATCCCCAGCGCGCCGCAGTACGAAGGTACATGTGCGAAAAAGCATGTTTTTTTGAAAGAGGGTATTTCCGGTAAAGTTGCAGGGCCTGTAAAGGGTTGGGGGCTGCGGCGACCACGCGTTCAGCATAGGCATGTATCAGTGATGTGACGATGGGAGAAAAAGTTACTTTCTGCTGTTGGCAGTGATCATCCAGGCGTTCAAGCCAGTTGAAAATACTCTCCAGTCCATATTTTTGTATAAGGGATGTACGATTTTCTACGACGAGTCCCGCATGGATCTCTGTTTCTTCAACGGTACAAGTCATATGGATGGCCGGCAAGACTTTATTCTGGATGACTTTAAGGTGCCATTCTGGATTTGTTGGTCGTGAAAAGACTCTATACTTAAGGAGTATGTCAGGAACAACAAAGCCGTTGAGACTGTGTATAAGAAAGCAATCTGCCCAAAAAGAAAAATCTTCTGCACGTTTGAACAGCGCATCATAGGAGATATTTTTCTGCCTGATGGATGAGAGACGCATGACAGCGCTAGGGTTGGCAATGGCAGGATGAAAGAGCGTGGTTGCCAGGATTCCTGATGAGGTCGCAGGATGACGGCTGGAACCTCGCATCTCATGGAAATACCGAACCCTGCTGCCACAGACGCTGATTTTCGGATGGGAATCAAGAAACGCTATCTGCTTCTGCAACCGATCGGGAAGCGAAATGTCGTCCGCATCCATCCAGGCAAGATATTCCGTATCTGCAGCTTCTAAAGCCGTGTTACGCGCTGCAGAACGTCCCATATTGCAGGGATGGTTGATGAGCTTGATGCGTTTATCCGTATAGCTTGCTATGATATCCTGGCTACTATCCGTACTTCCATCATTTATGATCAGTAAGATAAAATCTTTATACGTTTGATGAAGAATGGAATTAATGGCCTCTCGTAAATATTTTTCATCGTTGTATACTGGTATAGCTACCGTCACGTTCGATTTCATCTGCTTGCCTTGGCCTATTTAGGCAGGATTTTACTGTGCAGTTTTTGTAGTGCTCTCCAGAAAGCCGAGCCAATTTTTGTTTTTGTAATATATTTTTTGGCAGATGTTTTATATTTATAGATCATAGAATCAAAAGTCCAGATAAACCCTCGAAATGATTTTGTTTTAATGGATATCAGGAATTCTTCGCGAATCAGGATTCCATGATGGCGTTCATTATTGGAAATTCCTCCAAGTGCCATCTGGGTAACTGTAATGCGTATTGGAAATAACTGGTCATGCTGTTGCCATGCGCGAATCAAAAAATCATGATCCCCGACTATCCTAAATGATGTGTCAAACTTGTACTGCAATAATACATTTTTTCTAGTGAATAACGAAGGGTGTCCGATGGACATTTTAAATTTGTTTTGCTGAAATCGTATTTTATTGTCATCAATGATATTGTCACATATAATTTTGTCATGTTCATCTACAACTATAAGATCACCTGCGGCAAAAAGAATATTTTTTTTGCTGCTTTCTATTTTATTTTTAACATCTTCTAATGTACTGCTAGCCAGCAATTTATCGTCAGCGCCTAAGAAAAGGACCCATTCCCCCATCTTGCCCTGCCAGCGGTCGATGGCCTTGTTCCAGGCGTCGTAAATGCCGCTGTCCTTGCCGCTGTCAGCTAGGATCTCCGGCAAACGGTCACGGTACTGCTCCACGATCTGCATGGTAGCGTCCGAGGAGGCGCCGTCCTGTACAATCCAGTTAAAGTCCCGGCAGGTCTGGGAGGCAAGAGAGTCCAGCAGGCGTGGCAGCGTAGCTGCCGCATTGTAGGTCGAGGTGATAATGGTGAAGAAGGGGGGCATTGCTATCGTGTCCTCATACGGCGATAAAGGGAACGAAGACTGCGAACACATTGTAAGGGCCAGCCAGCGATAGTAGCAAGGGCGACGCAAAGGCTCCCCTGGAGAGCGTGGCGCCGCAGTATTCTGGCTTCCTGCCTGGAGGCACTAGGGTATTTAGCCCATTCCTGCCGCATGAAGGCTGAGCTTTTGACAATATTAGGAACCTTGTCCAAGGGTAAACGGCTTTTTTCAAGACTGCGTGGGTGTTCTAGGACTTCTTCATAGAGCTTCTCGTAACGCTGGGCAAATAGTTCCAGATTAAAGCGCTGGGCGGCACTGAACTCCGCTTCTTTCCCCATTTTTTCCCGTAGGGTAGTATCTTGGAGTAGCGTCGCCGTAGCGTTTGTCAATGCTGTCCCGTCATGTGTGGGTACCAGCAGGCCATCCAGCCCATCCCTGACGATTTCCGGGACACCGCCTGTAGCAAATCCCACAATAGGAGTTCCGCAGCACAGGCTTTCGATGCAGACCAGAGGGTGGTTATCCGCCAGTGTCGGATAGAGGAGCAGATCTAGCGCCGCATAGAGACGAGCCAATTGGACAGGCTCGTGTACATAGGGGATATGGTGCACCCAGTCCGCGTTCTGCAATTCCTCAGGTGTACTTTTAACGCCGATATTCAAGAAATGAAGGGATGAGAATGTTTTTTTCAGCTCCAGGATCGTTTCCAGAACGTAATGCCCCCCTTTCCAGGGATTGGCCAGGCCTCCATCTGCACAGCCGCCCACCAGCAGGGCATCCTGGGGCAGTCCCAGCAGACGGCGAGCCTCCTGCTGGTCTTGGGGACGATAGATGGAAGTATCCGCCCCATTGGGGATACAGACTAGGGGCTGTTCCTTGAGCAAACTTTTTTCTGTCAGGCGTTGCAGCCAGACAGAGGGTGTCACCAGGTACAGGGAACTGTGGGCATAGATGGTGCACTTGTCCTGCCAGAGCTGATGTGTGGTATCCCGCCATACAGGGGGATACGAGGAAAGATGGGGGCAATGACCGCACCCCGTTTCAGGCTGCCCGCGTTCACAGTCCATAGAGTGGGCACAATGCCCTGTCAGGGCCTGCATGTCATGCAGTGTCCAGACGGTTGGCTTGAGAGCGGAAAGAAGCGGCAGGGACCAGAGATTGAAGTAGCCTCCATGCAGATTATGCAGATGCAGGATATCAGCCTGCTGGAAAAAAGTATGCTTTCGGAGGGCATGACTTTTTTGGATGTGATAATCCTGTTGTCCACGCCAGAGGCACCAGGCAAGCAAGCCGCCACGAGGAGATATTGTTAACGCATCATCAAGACGCCCCGAACCAGGCAGACGCGTCAGGATGTGCGTCGAGGCACCCCGCAGACGCATCATACGATCCAGCCGCTGCATGACTGCGGCTGCGCCACCGCCGGAAGGGGTTGTATTGATATACAGGATATTTTTCATGGCTACGGAATCAGGTTTTTTCCTGACAGCATGCGGCTCAGTTTGTTGATGGCACGCACGGGCAGGGACCGCTTTTGCCAGCTGTAGCAGGTATGGTATATTTTTTGGATGCGGTGATCTACAGTAACTTCATTCATAAAACTGGGATGTTCCACGGCCAGGGAGGTGTCACTGTCCCAGTACGTCGTGGCCGTAGTAGTGTGTGTTCCGCTCCCCATACCAATGTTGAGAGCATAGGAGCGTACAGGATTGATGCCGACCATATTCTTTTTGAAGCGGGCATAGTCGGCACGGATGGCCCAGCTATTGATTTTGTCTTCCATCTGCATATCCAGCATGGGGCTGAGGTCATCACCGCCTGCATTGAAGGCTTTGCGCAGGTGCGGCGAATTTTTGAATATCTGGTAATCCTGCACGTCCCAGTCGATATCCTGGAAGCGATCACGCCAGGAAGCCCAGCCCCAGCAATTAAAGCGCGGGATGGCGTAGACATCATAGGGATAGCTGGCAGGTATTTTCCGTGCGATATGCGGCGGTGTCCATGCGGCGATATTGAAGACCTTCTCATGGTCCGCATATCGGGCCAGGCCTCCAGACAAGAATCGCAGCGTATATGGCGAGGTCACGATATCATCTTCAATGACTATCAGTCGCTCATGCAGACGGAACATCTCTGTCAGGCCATCAATGATCGAGGCCGCGCAGCCCATGTTTTTCGGCCGTTCTACAACTTCCACAGAGGCAAAGCCCCGGGCTTTTTTGGCCAGTTCGTGCACGGCGCGTGTGCCCGGCTCATCTTTTTCATGGCGTGGACCGTCGCAGAAGAAGGTTACAGAGGCCTTATTTGCTAGGTCGTTGTCTTCTAGAGCTGTCAGGGTACGCTGGAGCAGGTCAGGACGATTGAATGTGAAGATAGCAATATTCATTTTGTAGTGCGGACATCCAGAGGTAGGGTAAGTTTGCTCCCTAAAAACTCATCTGCATAAGGATAGTTCCAATGGACGATTCCAGAGCCAGGCGTAAAGGTCATTTCGCCAAATTTAATTGTTCCATCTTTTAGAATATAAAAATCGACTCTGACAAACAGGAATCCTTGTGATAAAATTTTTGCAAGTTTGAGTAATTCATCAAGCTGTTTGGGCTTGTCTATTGGAATAGTAGTATTTTTATAGCTGGAAAAATGCTGCAGATTCCAGTCTGTATCATAAAAGTTTATGTATATATTTCCATCTTTATCAATATGCTGAATTCCAATAAATTCTGGATTTCCATGGAAGCACCAGACTTTATAATCATAAATCGTATCTGCTTCTAAGAACTCTTCAACTATGAGACGTGGAGGTACATCTTTATATTGTAACTCGAAGCCATAAAGATAAGCAAAATTGACTGTCAAAAAAGCATGACATTTTTTTTTGATTTCCTCGATGCACATATTTTTCTTCTCAACAAGGATGACGCCATGCTGAGTTCCCTTGAGGACAAACTTTTGTGGCAGCTTGGAAAAGTCGATTTCGTCAAAGGAGTTGAAAACTCCTAGGAGTGGTACGACGTATTGTTCACCGATTTTCTCGGCTACCCAGCTTTTCACCAGATATTTATCAACAAGTTTTGTCTTTAGAGGTGTAGAATCGTATAGTTTTAAATACTGAATTTTTTGATTAAATCCTGTAGGATGTTTCCAGTTTAATTCCTGACCTGTATGAACTTTGAACCAGATGGCAAGTTCTTTTTTATACTTACCAGGATTGAGTGTCTTGTAAAAGTCATATGTTCTTGTCCTGCGAATATACTTTTCGTAAATTCTATCTATTATTCCCCTAATTCCCTTTTGTTTTAATATCAAAAATGCTGTTTTAATTTTTTTAGTATAATTCATGTAACCATCTCCTATAAATATTGTTCTGGACAACTATTACAACCATCTAGTCCAAATGGAAATTTTGAGAGTGTTAACTAAATAATGACTCAATATCTTTCCAGCTTCCATTGACATGGAATCTGGCAAAAAGTGCCATTGTCAGGTCTACCATTTCAAGAGTTTTAGATACGACTATTGATTTCCTCCTGAAACGCGCAAACCAATGTCTCTGTCTTCCGTTGTTCTGCTCAAGGTACACCGTTTGTGATTTGCTCTGATAGAGTTTATCGGCAGCTATCACTTCAGGATATACTCCCCAGTTATCCGTGCAGAACAGCTCAACTTTCCACCTTGAAAGACGTTCCATCAATTTCGATAGCGTTCCCTTATCCCTTCCTCCACATTCCCAGTCAATAAGCTCTCCAGTTTCTCTACGATAAGCTTTCCAGATCCATAGCTTGTTTTTTTTGACCCTAGATAATGCCACATTTCGTCGAGTTCAACAATGATGGCATCACCGGGCGCAGGTTTTTCATAGTGTGTTTTGGCGAATGTCTTTATCCACTTCAAAACAGCAGTCGGAGAAACCCCAATGAGCCTGGCTATAGCCCGTATGGAAAGCCCGAGCGTGTACAAGGTTACTGCCATGGCCTTTTCTTGTGCAGGCCGACCGCGAGGAGTTAGCCTGGTAAACTGCAAAGAACAGGATTTGCACTTATATCTTTATTTGTAATTTCCCAAAATATTTTTTGAAGTACCTGAGAGATGGATATCTCCCTTCTCCACCCAATACAGCCAGTCACACTTTTCCACAGTGGTCAGTCGATGAGCGATGACGACAATTGTCATATCTTTACGCAGGCCTTCGATAGTTTTCTGTATTGCCTGTTCGGTAGCACCGTCAAGGGCAGAGGTAGCTTCATCGAATATCATGAGCTGTGGACGCCCATAAAGAGCGCGGGCAATGGACACGCGCTGCAGCTGGCCACCGGAAAGGCGTACGCCACGTTCGCCGATGATGGTGTCGATACCGTCTTCCAGATCATCCAGAAAGTCTATAGCTGCCATGCGACAGCACTCTTCCACACGCTGGCGGTCTATCTTCTGTCCCCACTGGCTGAAAGCGACGTTCTCTGCCAGACTGCCATTGAGCAGGAAGGGACTTTGTGGCACATAGCCGATACCCTTCATCCACCCCACGCGCAGGCTGTCATCCAATTCCTGCCCGTCCACCAGCATTTTGCCGCTGCTGGGCGTGTACAGACCCGTCAGCAAACTGACTATGGTGCTTTTGCCCGCGCCAGAAGGACCAATAAGACCGATCATGCTCCCCTTGGGGATACGCAGACTGATGTCCTGCAAGGCGTTCTTGTGTCCTTCGATCGTATTGGGATAGCGGAAACATACGTTCTCAAAGCGGATCTCTTTCTGCAGGCGGCAAGGACGTTCTTCGGCTACGGACTGTGGCAGAGCCCCAACTTCCCTCACTTTTTTGAGGACTGGCTCCACAGTAGGAAGTTGCTGCTGCATCTGTAACAGGCCCTGCACCACACGGTTCATGATGGGCAGCAGACGCCAGGCCACAGCAGCCAACAGGGCCAGCGTGGCACTGACATGAGCCAACGTGGCGTCCTGCCAGCGCAGCAGCAGCACAGTACCCAGCAAAAGACAAATGCCAACGAATTCCAGTATCCACGAAGGCAGGGGCGGGAATACCGGCAGTACGCTCTGGCCTTGCATATAGCGCTGCTCCGCGGCGGCATATTGCTTGATGAAGTTTTCTTGCTGTCCACAAATGAGGATGTCCCGAATGCCATTGAGGCCCGTGTGAATAAGCTTCATAGAAGCCTGTTGAGCATCAGCGCATTGTTGGCTGTACTTACGTACCCAACGGCGACTGCCACGAAAGATCCCCATTGCAGCCAAACCAGTGATGCTGACCACAAGCGTCCCGGCCAGGGGCGCCATGCAGCAGATTGCTACCAGCAGAGTGGCTACCACGAGTAGTTGGGATAGTGCCTGAAGGCTTTGAAACAGAAAAAGGCCGGTGTTGGCGCGCCAGTTTAGTGTCGTAATCAGGTCACTGATTTTCTGGCCAGTCTGCCAGATATAGGGCGCACGCATATACCCCTGGAAGAGGCGTACCCCCAGATGCATGCTGATCATCTGGCTGTAGCGGCTCTGGCGCCAGGTAAGCAGGGCCAGCATTACGGTCTTGAGCAGGGTAGTACCACACAGCAGGCAGAGAAGCAGGGCCAGCAACAAGCGGGGGTCATCCAGTGCCGGGCGCAGTACGGGCAGCCAGTCCACAAGCCGTTGCATGATGGGGTGCTGTACGATGGTCTGGGGCGAGGCCAGAACCACGCCCAGCAGCGAGACTGCCCCAGCCAGGGCGAACTCCGTCAGGGCCACGACGAACGTCAACCCCATCACCACCCAGAAGCTGCGCTGCAGGGCTGCCGGCAAGATGTGATAGATACGTTGAAAGGTCTCTATGAGCTGGGCTTTCAGCATGGTGCTCTCTTTTTACAGGTAGTGGGTACAGAAATCCTCATAGGCCGCCTTCAGCCCCTCTTCCAGGCTGATGCGGGGCTGCCAGCCCATGGAGAATAATTTACCGGAATCCATGAGTTTGCGCGGTGTGCCGTCCGGTTTGGAAGGATCAGTAAGAATTTTTCCTTCATAGCCCACAACGCGCGCCACCAGGCGGGCGATGTCCATGATGGTCATCTCCTGCTGGCTGCCCACGTTCACATGCTCAAAATCAGAATAGTTTTCCAGAAGGAAGACACAGGCATCGGCCATGTCGTCAGCATGC
This sequence comes from Desulfovibrio piger, assembly GCF_951793255.1. Classification (NCBI taxonomy): domain Bacteria; kingdom Pseudomonadati; phylum Thermodesulfobacteriota; class Desulfovibrionia; order Desulfovibrionales; family Desulfovibrionaceae; genus Desulfovibrio; species Desulfovibrio piger. The sequence continues at coordinate 381,844 of NZ_OX636706.1, read as the reverse complement.
AGGAATTCCCGCAGAGGGGTGCCTGTTCCCCAGATGCGCACTTGAGAAAGTCCCTGTATTTTGGCCTCATGGAAACGGCGGATCATGGCCGGGATCACGTGGCTATCTTCCGGGTGATAGTTGTCTCCCGTCCCGTATAAATTAGTTGGCATGGCGCTGATGGCGTCAAAGCCATATTGCTTGCGGTAGGCCTGGCACATCTTGATGCCCGAGATTTTGGCCAAGGCATAGGCGTCATTGGTGGGCTCCAGGGCACCGGTGAGCAAATATTCCTCTTTGATGGGCTGCGGGCAGAGCTTGGGATAGATACAGGACGACCCCAAAAAGAGGAATTTTTTTACGCCGTTCTGCCAGGCACTATGGATGACGTTGTTCTGGATCTGGAGGTTCTCATAGATGAACTGGGCAGGATAGGTGGCATTGGCGTGGATACCGCCTACCTTGGCAGCAGCCAGCACCACATAGTCCGGCTTCTCGGCTGCAAAAAAGTCGCGTACGGCCTGCTGCTCAGTAAGATCAAGTTCCGCATGGCTGCGAACGCACAGATTTTCATACCCCGCGCGGCGCAGAGCCCGGCAGATGGCACTGCCCACCAGACCACGGTGCCCGGCGACAAAAAATTTGCCGTCTTTCTGCAACATGATGTCCTCGATACGGCGCGGGGCGGCCATACTGTCGCATGCCGCCCCTGAAAATATATGACGCGGCGTGGCGCGCTATTCCTCGTGTTTGAAGCTGGTAAAACCGGCGTCCTCCACCACAGCATCACGCAGGGCCAGCTCCAGATCATGGCGGGCCATTTCCTGCACCATCTCCTCAAAGGTGGTACGCGGTGCCCAGCCCAGCTTGGCCTGAGCTTTGGCCGGATCGCCCAGCAGGGTCTCCACTTCGGTGGGACGGAAATAGCGCGGATCCACACGTACGATGGTGTCCCCTTCCTTGACACGGATCGTCAGTGCTTTGCCCTGGGCGGCCAGCGCGGCCTTGTCCGCGTCAACAGCCACCACGGTGGCGGTCTCATCCACGCCTTCTCCCTTCCACTCCAGGCTCAGGCCCAGTTCGGCCGCTGCGGCATTGACGAAATCTCGCACCGAGAATTGACGGCCCGTGGCGATGACGAAATCATCGGGCTGTTCCTGCTGCAGCATGAGCCACTGCATTTCCACATAGTCGCGGGCATGGCCCCAGTCACGCTTGGCGTTCATGTTGCCCAGATAGAGGCAGGAGGACAGGCCCAGCAGGATGCGCGCCAGAGCACGGGTGATCTTGCGGGTCACGAAGGTCTCGCCGCGTACCGGGGATTCGTGGTTGAAGAGGATGCCGTTGCAGGCATACATACCGTAGGCTTCACGGTAATTGACCGTGATCCAGTAGGAATAGAGCTTGGCGCAGGCATAGGGCGAACGGGGGTAGAAAGGCGTCTTCTCCGTCTGCGGGATTTCCTGCACCTTGCCGAACAGCTCCGAAGTGGAGGCCTGATAGAAGCGGGTCTTTTTTTCCAGACCCAGCATGCGGATGGCTTCCAGAAGACGCAGGGTCCCCAGCGCATCCACATTGGCGGTGTACTCGGGAGACTCGAAGGAGACCTGCACATGGCTCTGGGCTGCCAGGTTGTAGACTTCGTCCGGCTGCACTTCCTGCATGATGCGGATCAGGTTGCCGGCGTCAGAAAGATCCCCGTAGTGCAGAACGAACTTGCGGCCTTTCTGGTGCGGTCCCTGATAAAGGTGGTCGATACGATCCGTATTGAACAGGGAAGAGCGGCGCTTGATGCCGTGGACTTCATAGCCCTTGTTCAGAAGGAATTCCGCCAGATAGGCGCCGTCCTGACCAGTGATGCCGGTGATGAGTGCTTTTTTCATGAAATTCGTATCTGCCCGTTAAAAAATCGTAGTATGAAGTGGCTAGCTGGGCCATTGCCATCAAATAACATATACAATGATAACAGAAAAGGGGTCACAGCTCATCACCGTAACCCCTAGTCTTCCTTGTGGTGGAGAAGAGGAGACTTGAACTCCCGACCCCCGCCTTGCGAAGGCGATGCTCTCCCAGCTGAGCTACTTCCCCACATGGACGCCACAACGCGGCGTAGCGAGGTATGTATGCCATTCATCTGCTGCGGTCAAGTCTTTTTTGTGCACAGGCCGCCCGTCGATCAGGAGAGAGGGGCCTGATATCCGTGGCGTGCAAGGGCCGGTCAGCTATGAATCCGGCTCCGGCAAGCAGGATGACATGCTTGCACCAGTGACCGCCAGGGTGGGGAGGTCGTCATGTCCGCCGCTCGCTCCGGTTGGTTCCAGAGCGTTTTCTCCTTGGTATGCGGGCAGGCGAGCTCCGGCTTTCCCGGAACGCCTGCGGGAAAGCAGGGGCGCTCCGAAGCAGGCTGGTATACCAACGCCCTGCCCGCCAGGACACAGGGGCATCCCCGGGCCGTGTCTTCCGGCCGGCAACCCTCACGCCACGCCGGACAAAGACCGTGGCATCCCCGGGTCCTCTCCTTCCGCCATCCCTGAAAAAAATCGGCCGGGCCGCCCCTGTGGGGCTTGGCTACCGCGAAAAAAAACGCTATAGAAGCCCGCTGGTGTCACTATGAAGGAATATCGGGATCATTATTTTCTCAAGGCCAAGCGCGAGAATTATCCGGCCCGTTCCGTGTACAAGCTCAAGGAACTGGACGCGAAGTTCAAGCTCTTCCGCCAGGGGATGCGCGTTCTGGATCTGGGCGCGGCTCCGGGCTCGTGGTCGCTGGGTGCTGCCGAAAAGGTGGGCCAGCGCGGGCTCGTGCTGGGCTGCGACATCCAGACCACGGAGACCGCCTTTCCGCCGCAGGTCACCTTCATGCAGGAGGACGTGTTCAACCGTTCCGATGCCTTTGAAGCCCGCCTGCGCGAGATGGGGCCGTTCGACGTGGTCATGAGCGACATGGCGCCCCGTACCACCGGGACCAAGTTCACGGACCAGGCCCGTTCGCTCGAGCTGGCCTGCGAGGCCCTGGAAGTGGCGCGCCTGCACCTCAAACCCGGCGGCAGCTTCATCGTCAAGATTTTCATGGGGCCGGACATCCAGGAGATGCTCCAGCCCATGCGTCGCGCCTTCAAGGCCGTCAAATCCTTCAAGCCCAAGAGCTCCCGAGCCGAGAGCAAGGAGACCTTCTTCGTGGGCATGGGGTTCAAGGCCGAGGCGCGTCCTGCCGCACAGGATGCGGGCACGGACGGAGCCGCCGACACCGGACAGGAGCCCGGCGTCCTTTAGGGGCGTCCCATCCTCCGCTGTCCGGGCCGCTGCACCCGCGTGCGCGCCCGGAGGGGCCGGAAGCGTGCTCCCGCCGCCGGGATGTCCCGGTATCCTGGGCAGGGAACGGACGCGCCGCAAGGCCGTCTGTCTTTTTTCACCTTTTACATTCTCCGAGTTTTGGGAGGTTTTATGTCTGGGCACAGCAAATGGGCCAATATCCAGCACCGCAAGGGCCGTCAGGACGCCAAGCGCGGCAAGGTTTTCACCAAGGCCGCCAAGGAAATCATCATCGCTGCCAAGAACGGTGGCGATCCGGCGGGCAACCCTCGTCTGCGTGCCGCCATTGCCGCTGCCAAGGCCGTGAACCTGCCCAAGGACAAGATCGAAGCCGCCATCCGCAAGGGTACCGGTGAAGATGCGGGCGGCGATCTGACCGAATGCTTCTACGAAGGTTACGGTCCCGCCGGTATCGCCATCATGGTGGAAGTGGCCACCGACAACAAGAACCGCACCGTGGCCGAAGTGCGTCACCTGTTCACCAAGCACGGCGGCAGCCTGGGCACCGACGGCAGCGTGAGCTGGATGTTCGACCGCAAGGGCGTCATCACCGTGGACAAGGCCGCCTACACCGAAGACCAGATGATGGAAGTGGCCATGGAAGCCGGCGCCGACGACGTCATCGACGATGAAGATGTCTGGACCCTCCAGACCGCCATGGCCGACTTCGCGGCCGTGCGCGACGCTCTGGAATCCGCCGGTGTGACCATGCAGTCCGCCGAACTGGCCATGGTGCCCCAGAACCTGGTGGCCGTGGACGCCGAAGCCGCCCAGAAGGTCATCCGTCTCATGGAAGCCCTGGACGACAACGACGACGTGCAGAACGTCTACGCCAACGCCGACTTCCCCGAAGACATGGATATGGACTAGTCCGGTACGTTCCCGCCCCTCCGGGCGGCAGATGTCCGTTTTTTGCCCGGCATTCCCTGAGTGCCGGGCTTTTTTTCTATGGAGAGCTATGGCAGACACTCCTCTTGTGGTCCTGGGGGTCGACCCCGGCTCCCAGCGTACGGGCTGGGGCATCATCGCGGAACAGTCCGGTGTGCTGCGCCTGGTGGATTGCGGCATCATCCGCACCACCTCCAGCGGTGAAAAGGAATTTTCCCAGCGGCTGGCCGTCATCTACCGGCAGCTGGCGGACGTGGTGGGCCGTTACCGGCCGCAGGAGGCCGCCATCGAGCAGGTCTTCACGGCCAAGAACGCGGCCAGCGCCCTCAAGCTGGGCCAGGCCCGCGGTGTGGCCGTGGCCGCCTGCGCCGCGCACAGGGTACCGGTGAGCGATTACGAGCCCACGCTGGTCAAAAAATCCGTGGTGGGCACCGGCCGCGCGGAAAAGGAACAGGTGGCCTTCATGGTGCGGCGTCTGCTCAACGTGCGTGGCGAGGGCTGGGCCCTGGACACCACGGATGCCCTGGCCGTGGCCATCTGCCATTTGACCATGCGCCGCCTGAAGCTCCTGGCCCGGCGCTGAGGCGTTGGAAGTTCTATTGTTTGTTGGGGGAAGGAACTCCCTTTCTCTGGCGCGAAAAGGGGGTTCCTTCCCCCAAGCCCCCATCCTCCCCCAAACGCGCTTTATCAGGCACAAAAAAAGACGCCATGTGGCGTCTTTTTTTGTGCGATGGTCATGTCAGGTTCTCTGGTAGGTAGGCTGGAAGAATAGCGGGCGTCCTGTTTCCCGATATCCTCGCCCGCCAGCCAGCGACGGGGACTTTCTATACCGACCTGAACAAAAGGTTTTGGAAGGGAGGGGGTGTGGGGGAGGGAGAACCTTTTCCCCGAAAAGGTTTCCCTCCCCCTGCATCTCTTTTCCCGCTTATACCATTTATTCCACGATGGTGGCGCGCTTGATGATGACGGGCTGCATGGGCACGTCTTCGTAGTAGCCGCGGCTGCCGGTCTTGACGGCCGCGATCTGGTCCACCACGTCCTGGCCGCGGATGACCTTGCCGAACACGGCATAGCCCCAGCCCTGCGGGTCCTTGCTGCGGTGGTCGAGGAAGCTGTTGTCCTTGACGTTGATGAAGAACTGGGCCGTGGCCGAATGCGGGTCGGAAGTACGGGCCATGGCGATGGTGTACTTGCGGTTGCGCAGGCCGTTGTCGGCTTCGTTCTTGATGGGGGCGCGGGTGGTCTTTTCGCGCAGGCTGGCGGTCATGCCGCCGCCCTGGATCATGAAGTCCTTGATGACGCGGTGGAAGATGGTGCCGTCATACTGGCCGGCCTTGACGTATTCCAGAAAGTTGGCCGTGGTCATGGGAGCCTTGCGGGCATCCAGACGCACGAGGATGTCGCCCATGCTGGTCTCCAGTTTGACGACGGGGTCCGGGCCCTGGGCGCGGATGTCCTGGGGGGCGGCCAGCAGGGCGCAGGCCAGCAGCAGGACGGGCAGCAGACGGGTGAAGAGAGTGAATTTCTTCATGAAGGGTTCTCCTTGATGATCTGTCGCACCATGCCGGTGCGACAGGCGCACGGTAGCATGTGCCGGAGGGAGCGGCAAGGGAAGGGGAGGCCGGAAACCCGCAGACGGAGGGGCTCAGGATAGGAACGGCCCTTCTGCGATGGGGGAGGCCGGACGGTGCGGGAGCATCAGGCCCGGACGGAGCCCGTGCGGCAGGAACGGGAAACGGTTCTCATCCCGTCCGCCGGTGGCTCCTGCCGGCCCGTCAGGGGAGCGAGGGCTTCCTTCCCGGGATCATGGGGCCATGACCGGCAGCCTGGCCCGGCCGGGACTTGCTTTTGCGCGCCATATCCCTATATGTTAAGCAAGGAATGAAAGTACGGCCGTGCATGCCGCGCGGCCAAATCCCGGAGGAAAAACATGACTGTTCGTACCATTGCGCAAAGCGCTGTGAGCGCCGTTTCCATCTATATGCGCCAGGTCTACATGTGGATGACCGCCGGTCTGGCCATCACGGCCGTGACGGCCTTTGCCGTGGCGTCCAGCCCCGACCTGCAGATGGCCATCCTGGGCAACATGGTGATCATGATCGCCCTCATCGTGGCCCAGTTCGGCATGGTCATCGCCCTGGGCGCCGCCATCCACAAAATGTCGGCCACCACGGCCACGGCGGTGTTCATCGCCTATTCGGCCCTGACCGGCCTGACCCTGTCCAGCATCTTCGTGGTCTATCCCATCGGTTCCATCGCCAATGCCTTCCTGACGGCCACGGGCACCTTCCTGGCCATGTCGGTGTACGGCACGGTGACCAAGCGTGACCTGACCGGCATGGGCAACTTCCTGATGATGGGCCTGTTCGGCATCATCATCGCGTCCATCGTCAACATCTTCCTGGCCAGCAGCATGATGGACTTCGTCATCAGCTGCATCGGCGTGCTGATCTTCACCGGCCTCACCGCCTATGACACCCAGAAGCTGCGCGCCTTCGGGATGAACGCTCCTGTGGACGACGCCACGGCCATGCGCCGCGGTGCCCTGCTGGGCGCCCTGGAACTGTATCTGGACTTCATCAACCTGTTCCTGATGCTGCTGCGTCTGTTCGGCGGCAACCGCGACTAGCGGGAAAGGCTTTTTACGCCCTCCTTCTCCGCCCGCACATGAGGGGAAAGAGGGAAGATCCCGCGCCCTGTATTGGCGGGAAAGCTGCAGTAGCGGAAGGGGCGCAGGATGGATGGCCGCCTGTGGAGCGGCCACTCCGATGATATGACAGAGGGGCGGAAGGGTGACCTTCCGCCCCTCTTGTGTCTTGCCGGCTTTGACAAGCGGGCCCGGGGCCCGTATGCAGGACGGACGGACACTTTGTGCAAACATCGTCGCCCTGTGCGGCGTACAAGGATCTATGAGCAAGAAAAACAACTACTTCGATCTCCCGGCCGGTCTTGATGACGCCGAGCTGCTGGAGATCTTCCATGAACAGAACCGTCCCCTGCGCCTGGATGCCCTGCTGCGGGTCACGGGCCTGCCGCGTGCGGCCCGCAAGATACTGGAAGACCAGCTCTATGCCCTGGCTGACGAAGGCCGGCTGGTGCGCCTGCAGGGCGGGCTCTGGGCCCGTGCCGACGGCCTGCGCCAGGTGCGCGGCCGCTACATGGCCCTGCGCAGCGGCGCGGGCGGTTTCGTGACGCCCCTGGGCGACAACGGGCAGGTGACCGGCCCGGACATCTTCATCCACCCCCTGCAGGCGGGCGATGCCTGGCATCAGGACATGGTGCGTGTGGCCCTGTCGCCGCGTTCGCATGCCCGCGGCAAGAGCCAGGAAGGCCGCATCGTGGAGGTGCTGGAGCGCGGCTGCCGCGAGGTGCCCGTGCACGTGATCCATGTGACCGGACGCCGCGCGCTGTGCCGTCCGGCGGACAGCCGCATGCCCTTCGATGTCAGCGTGGAGCTGCCCGGGGACATGGAGCGCCCCTCCGGCGGCTCGCTGCTGCTGGTGGCGCCGGAAAAACGTCTGGCCGCCGACCTCTGGCAGGCCCGTCTGCTGCAGGCCGTGGGCCGGGAAGACGACATCGCCGTGCAGGAGGATCTGGTCAAACTCAATCACGAGGTACCGCGGGAGTTCCCGCCCCGGGTCCAGGCCGAGGCCGACGCCCTGCCGTCCGCGCCCCAGCATGCCGACATGGCCGGGCGCGAGGACGTGCGCGCATTGCCGCTGGTGACCATCGACGGCGCCGATGCCCGCGACTTCGACGATGCCGTGCAGGTGGAGGCCCGTCCCGGCGGGGGCTGGCTCCTGCGTGTGGCCATCGCCGACGTGAGCCATTATGTGCGCCCGCGCTCGGCGCTGGATACCGAAGCCCTGGCGCGCGGCAATTCCTGGTATTTCCCCACGTCGGTGGAGCCCATGCTGCCGCCCGCCCTGTGCGACGGCCTGTGCAGCCTGCGTCCTGACGAAGACCGGCTGGCCATGCTGGCCGAGATCCCCTTTTCCGCCACCGGGCAGCCGGGCAGGCCGCGCTTCGCGGCGGTGGTCATGCGTTCGGCGGCCCGCCTGACCTACGATCAGGTCAAGGCCTGCCTGCTGGACAGGGACGAGCAGGCCCGTGCCGCGCTGGCCGCCGGACCGCGCGGGCAGGAAGTGCTGGACATGCTGGAGACGGCTTTCGAACTGTACCGTTGCCTGCGTGAGGCCCGGCAGCGCCGGGGCAGCCTGGATTTCGACCTGCCGGAACCGGAATACGGCTTTGACGACAAGGGCCGCCTGCTGCGCGTGTCCCGCCGTGTGCGCCACGACGCCCACCGCCTCATCGAAGAATTCATGATCGCGGCCAACGAGGCCGTGGCCCGTCATCTGGGCGGCCTGAAAGCCGACGGCAGCCCGGAGGGGGCCCCGAAGGAGCCTTTCCTCTATCGCGTGCATCCCCAGCCCGATCCCGAGCGGCTGGAGAGCCTGTTCGACTCCCTGGAAGCCATCGACCCCGAACTGGTGCCCGTGAAGCCCGCGGCCTCGGCCCTGCAGGGCATCCTGCGGGACGTGCAGGGTTCGGACAGGGAGTTCCTGGTGGGGCGCCTGTGCCTGCGGGCCATGCCCCAGGCCCGCTACCAGCCGGAGAACGAAGGGCACTTCGGTCTGGCGTCCCGTGCGTACTGCCACTTCACCTCGCCCATCCGCCGTTATGCCGACCTGCTGGTGCATCGGGCGCTCAAGGCCAGCCTGGGGCTGTACGGCGGTGCCCTGCCTGCCGGGCAGAAGCTGTTGCGCGTGGCTGACCAGCTCAACCGGCGCGAGCGGGAGGCCCTGGACTGCGAGCGCGAGATGGCCCGGCGTCTGGCCTGCATGGCCCTTGAGGGCCGCGTGGGCGAGCGCTTTAGGGGCGTGGTGGCCGGTGTCAATGAATTCGGCCTGTTCGTGGAACTGAGCGAGATGCCCGTGGAGGGCATGATCCGCGTGGAGGATCTGGGCGACGACTGGTACGACTTCGATGCCCGCCGCCAGTGTCTGGTGGGGCAGCGCTCGGGCCTGTGCTGGAGCATGGGCCAGTCCCTCGAGGTGGTGCTGGCCGAAGTGCACAGCGGCCGTCTGGAGATCCGCCTGCTGCCCACGGAGCTGGGCGTGGCGGCCCGCCGCGGCGGACGTGTGTCGCGCGGGCGGCAGGGACGACCGGGCAAGGCTCCGGCCCGTCATGCCAAATTGCCGCATCAGCGCAAGGGCCGTGACCGCGACGGGCAGCGTCCCGTGCGCGGCAAAGGACAGGCCCGCCGGGATGGCGGGCACGGGACTCGCCGTCCCGCAGGACGGGGGAGACGCGGATGAGCTTTTTCTCGCAAAAACAGCGCATGGGCGCGGCGGCCCTGATCCTGGCCGCCAGCACCATCCTGTCCCGCCTCATGGGACTGGTGCGCGACAAGGTCATTTCCTGGCAGTTCGGCGCGGGCAGTGAAGCGGACATGTACTTCGCGGCCTTCGTGGTGCCGGACATCATCAACCACCTGCTGGCCGGGGGCATCATGGCCATCACCATCATCCCCCTGCTGTCCCGGCGCTTCCAGGAGGACGAGGACGACGGCTGGCGCTTTTTCTCCTGCATCTTTTGCTGGATGGTGGTGGCCTCGCTGCTGGTGACGGGGGCGGGCATGCTGGGCGCCGAAGAGCTGGCCCGCATCACGGCCCCGGGCTTCGATGCCGCCCAGACGGCACGGCTGGCCTTTTTCATGCGCATCATCCTGCCCGCGCAGGTCTTCTTCCTGTGCGGGGCCTGCGTCACGGCCCTGCTCTACATGCGGCGGCAGTTCCGCGTGCCCGCGCTGGCGCCCCTGATCTACAACGGCTGCATCATCGCGGGCGGCCTGCTGCTGTCCTGGCTGACGCAGGGCATGGATCTGCCTGCCGAATGGGAACTGGGCGGCATGACCGGTTATTGCGTGGGCGTGACCGTGGGGGCCTGTCTGGGGGCCTTTTTGCTGCCCTTCCGGGTGGCTGCCGCCGGGGGGCTGCGCCTGTCGCCGGTCTTCCGGCATCCGCTGCTCAAGCGCTTTTTGATCATGGCCCTGCCCCTTATGCTGGGCCAGACCGTCATCTTTCTGGATGAGCAGTTCATGCGCGTGTTCGGCTCGCTGGTGGGCGACGGCGCCGTGAGCCTGCTCAACTATGCCCGGCGCATCATGCAAGTGCCGGTGGGCCTCATGGGACAGGCGGCCGCCGTGGCTTCCTATCCCTTCCTGGTCTTCCTGCTGACCAATGGCGAGAAGGAACGCTTCGACCAGACCCTGAGTGCGGCCCTGCGGGCCAGCGTGGGCCTCATCATCCCCTGTGCCCTCTGGATGGGCGTGGCCGCCCAGCCCATCATGGGCGTCATCTTCCAGGGCGGCCGCTTCGGTCTGGCCGAGACCGTGGCCAGCACGCCCCTGTTGCAGATCATGCTGGCCGCCACGCCGCTGTGGATTCTGTACATGGTGCTGGTGCGCGCCTTCTATGCCGACGGCGATACCCTGACCCCGGCCACCACGGGCACGGTCATGACCCTGCTGGCCCTGCCGGTCTATTACTGGTGGGCCGTGCCCCTGGGCGCGTGGGCCATCGCCCTGACCTCGGCGGTGAGCGTCAGCGCCTATGTGCTCTGGCTGGTGGCCATCTGGGCACGACGTCAGGGCACGGGCGCCTTCGCGGGCCTGCTTTCCCTGTCCGGCCGGGCCCTGTTGTGCTCCCTGCCCGCCGGGGCGGCCTCCTGGGCGGCCCAGTACGGACTGGACGGCCTGCGTGCCTCCGGGACGCTGGCCTTGCCCGCCGTGGCTCAGGCCTGCCTGACCTGCGCTGCCAGCGGTCTGGCCTTTGCCGTGATCTTCCTGCCCTTGAGCTACAGGCTGGCACCCGGCATACTGGAGCCTGTCTGGCGGCGGCTGCGGCGCGGCCGTCCGCAGGGACAGGCCTAGGGAAGACGGCGGGACAGCGGTCGTCCACGCCTGGCTTGGGACGGCGGTCTGTCGCCGACAAAAGGCCGTGCCCCGGACGAGACGTTATGCGCCATGCCCGGAACCCTGTGGCCGGCGCAAGGCTTTTCCATCATCATCGAGGAGACGAAGATGCAAAAAATACTGCTGACAGGCCTGCTGATCCTGTTGCTGGCCGTTCCTGCGCCGGCCGCGGAAAAGGAAGTGGCCGGTGTCTTTTTCCCTCTGCCTGAGGGCTGGAGCGTCGTGGAGGAAAATACGTCCGGGACGACTTCCACCTTGCTGCTCCGGCAGGAAGGCCGCCGGACGGCCATCGCCGTGATGGTGGCCGCCGATGCGGGCCTTGCCCCCGCCCGGATAGCGGCGGAACTGGCCTCCGTGACCGGAGCCACGGCCGATCCTGTGGAGCGGGAGGGACAGTACAGCTTCCCCATCAAGAAAGACGGTCAGGATGGCGTCTGTTTTCTGGCGCAGTCCAACGGACGATTCATCCTGGTCAGCGTGCTGGGCGAGCTGCCCCCGGCCGTGCCCCTGCTGGAAGGCATGCGCTGCCCGGCCGATCCCGGCCTTGTGCTGCGCTGATCTTTCCCTGCCCTGAAAATGGAAAACGTCCCTGTGCTGCCACAGGGACGTTTTTTTATGGTTCGTTGCCGGAGCGGGCCGTACCAAGACCGGAGCAGATGTTGCCATCCGCTCATGGCAGCCATGGGACGGGTATCGTCCGTCTGTCTTTGTTTCAGGAGAGCTAGCTGCTCGGTGCAGTACGTCCGAGGGGGCGGCGCGGGAGGGGGCCTTTATGCCTGAGCAGCCGACGGCAGGCCACAGCGTCGTGCCCGTTGGCGATACGGGGGCTTTGGGCATCGGCAACAACGCAGGCTCTTTTCTCCTTCCCTCCCGGTCATCCTTGCTAGAACAGTTCCCGCACCAGCGCACCGGCCAGCACGCGGCCCTGCTCGTCGTAGATGGCGGCCACCTGTCCGGGGGCGCTGGGGAATTGCGGTTCCGCCAGCGTGATGCGCAGGCCGCCGTCCGTGATCTCCACCCGGGCGGGGGTGGGGCGCTGGCGATGGCGCAGGCGGGCCAGCAAGGTGTCCGGCCACTGTTCGGGCGGGCAGAGCAGGTTGGCGGGGCCGGTGAGGCAGCCGTGCATGCCCAGGCGGGCCCTGCCGCCCACCACGAGGGTATTGTCCTCTCCCTGCTTGCGCAGCACGTAAAGGGGCTCGCTGTGGGCGATGCCCAGGCCCCGGCGCTGGCCTTCGGTATAGCGCCACAGGCCTTCATGCCGGGCCAGCGGGCGCAGCACGGGGCGGCCGTCGCTGTCCGCCTCTTCCAGCAGGACGGGGCCGCTGCCGGGCAGGGACAGGCCTTCCGCCTGCCAGCGCCGCTCCAGGAAGGCCCGGTAGGCGTCCTCTCCGGCGGGGATGAAGCATATCTCCTGGCTTTCCTGCGGTACGGGCACTGCCAGCCCCGCGTCCTTCACCTGGGCGATGCTGGCGGCCTTGTCCTGCCGGGCAAGGGGGAACACGGCCCGGCGCAGGCGTTCCAGCGGCACGAGGGAAAGGAAGTAGCTCTGGTCCTTGGCCAGATCGTCCGCTGCGGCCAGCACGGGCCCGGCAGGGCCGTCCAGCAGGCGGGCGTAATGGCCGGTGGCGATGCGGTCCGCGCCCAGGCTCAGGGCGGCGTCCAGCAGGGCCCCGAACTTGATGGCCCGGTTGCAGAGCGCACAGGGGTTGGGCGTCCGGCCCCGGGCATAGGCCCGCACGAAGGGCGTGACGACCTCCCTGTCGAAGACCGCGCGCATGTCGGCCACATGCAGGGGGATGCCCAGCTGTCCGCAGGCTGTTTGCAGGCCTTCCACCGCCTGACGGCTGGCGGGGGGCAGAGGCGCGGCCAGGGCCTCCGCTGCCGTGAGCAGACGGGGGCCTTCAGGGGCCGGGCGCAGGCCGGAAGATGCGGCATCGGGCAGGAAGAGCCCGTGCAGGGCCAGGATGTCGTGTCCCTGTTCGCGCAGGCGCAGGAGGGCGCAGAGGCTGTCCACGCCGCCGCTGACGGCAACGGCCAGTTGTGTCATCAAAAAGTCTCCTTGGCGTCCGGCCGGGCCGGAGGGAAGATGCGAAAACAGCCCGCCAGAAAAGCTGACGGGCTGCGGAAAACCTTGGGCCGGGAAACGGCTTACAGGATCTGCGTCAGGAACTGGCGCAGGCGCGGATGGCGCGGCGAGTTGAACAGGGTATCGGGCTTGCCCATTTCCAGGATCTGGCCGTGGTCCATGAAGATCAGGCGGTCGGCCACGGTACGGGCAAAGCCCATTTCGTGGGTCACGCAGATCATGGTCATGCCTTCTTCGGCCAGGCTCACCATAACGTCCAGCACTTCGCCCACCATTTCGGGGTCAAGGGCGGAGGTGGGCTCGTCGAAGAGCATGATGTCCGGCTGCATGGCCAGGGCGCGGGCGATGGCCACGCGCTGCTGCTGGCCGCCGGAGAGCATGGCGGGGTAGACGTTGGCCTTGTCGCTGATGCCCACTTTCTTGAGCAGCTTCAGGGCCATGGTCTCGGCTTCGGCCTTGGGGATGTTCAACAGCTTGCGCGGGGCCAGGGTCAGGTTCTGCAGCACCGTCTTGTGCGGGAAGAGGTTGAACTGCTGGAAGACCATGCCGAGGTTGCGGCGCATCTCGTTGATGTTGTTGGCCTTGTCGTTGATGTCCTGCCCGTTGACGATGATGCTGCCGCCGTCGATCTCTTCAAGACGGTTGATGGAGCGCAGCAGGGTGGACTTGCCGGAACCGGAAGGCCCGATGATGACCACGCGCTCGCCGGGAGCGATATCGAGGCTCACATCCTGCAGGGCCGGGAGCTGTCCGAAGTACTTCCAGACGTGGCGGATGCTGATGATGGGCTCGGTGCTATTTTTTTCTGTCATAGTGATTGAGCCTCGCTTCGATGATGCTGACGATCTTGGAGAGGATGAGGGTGATGATGAGGTACACCAGGGCGACCACGGTGTAGGACTCGAAATAGCAGTAGCTCTTGGAGGCAAAACTGCGGGCGCGCTGCATCAGGTCGGGCATGCCGATGACGGAGACCAGGGCCGTATCCTTGAGCATGGCGATGCATTCGTTGCCGACGGGCGGGATGATGGTGCGCCAGGCCTGGGGCAGCACCACATAGAACATGGTCTGCACGCGGTTGAAGCCCAGGGAGCGGGCCGCTTCGGTCTGCCCGTGGGGGATGGCCAGGATGCCCGCGCGGAACACTTCGCCCATGTAGGCGCCGTAGCAGAAGCTCAGGGCGATGACGGCGGAGGTCACGCCTTCCATCTTCACCAGCATGGAGATGGCGAAGTAGATGTAGAAGATCTGCACCAGCAGGGGGATGCCGCGGATGACTTCCACATAGGTGGAGGCCAGCAGGTTGAAAAAGCGGTTGCGCGAGATGCGCCCCAGGCCGGTCAGCAGGCCCAGAGGCACGGCGCCGCAGATGGAGTAGGCCGTCACCTTGAAGGTGAGCAGCAGGCCGTCAGGCAGGAAGATGATGGCATCACGGTAGACCTGCGGCCCGGTGGTGCAGAGCAGCACCAGGGTGATGATGGCACCACACAGGGCGATGGACCATGCGTTGATGAGCCGCCATTCGCGAGGGTTCGGGATGGACGGGCCGTCCGTCACCATGATGATGTTGCCTTTGCTTTGCCCTTCGTCTTTCATTGTACAGGTTGCCCCTTGTATGCGGGAACGCCGGAAGGGCCCGGAGGCCCTTCCGAACAGTTGTCACAAAATGGGGACCGGCGGTGCCGGTCGCGGCGGCTGCCCTAGTCGGCAGTGCCCATCCACTCGACCTTCAGCTTGTTTTCGGTGCCGTCGGCCTGCATGCTGGCGATGGCCTTGTTGAGGCGGTTCAGCATCTCGGTACGGCCCTTGCGCACGCAGAAGCCGAAGTATTCGGGATTGTTGTGCTGGTAGGCGATGCCGAACTTGCCGGCGAAATCGGTACGCTTGTTGGCGTAGTACTTGGCGACGGGGTCGTCACAGATGACGGCGTCCACACGACCGGCGGCCAGGTCTTCGAAGGCCAGACCGATGTCGTCGTATTCGCGGATCTTGGCGCCCACGTTGGCTTCCTGCAGCACGAGCACGCCGGTGATGCCGATCTGGCTGCCCACGGTCAGGCCCTTGAGGTCGGCCAGGCTGTTGATCTTCTTGCCCTTGGGCATGACCACGGCCTGCACCACGCCGTAGTAAGGTTCGGTGAAGTCGAAGGCCTTCTGGCGTTCGGGAGTGATGGTGGTGGAAGCGGCCAGCAGGTCGTAGTTGCCGGCGGCCAGACCGGCGAAGATGCCGTCCCAGGCCACGTCGCGCAGTTCCATCTCATAACCGGCACGCTTGAGCACTTCCGTGGCGTAGGCGATGGAATAGCCGTTGGGCACCTTTTTGTCGTTCAGGAATTCCATGGGCGGATAGGTGCAGTTGGTGGCGACCACCAGGGTCTCGGCGGCCACGGACGTGCACATCATCATGAGAGCACACAGGGTAAGCGTGAGTTTGCGGAACATAATGCTGCCTCCAAAGGTTGATGAAGATGTCTGGCCTGAGGCTCGCGCCCGCATGCCAAAACCGGCCAAACTGGGTTTTATTAGCCGCGCAGGCCCCTGTCGTCAATACCCGGCGGGCGCCGGAGCCGCAGTTTTCCTGCCTGCGGGGCCCGGCCGCCTGTCAGCGGGCCAAAAATAAGGGAAGGGCCCGTGGGCCCTTCCCTGGGATGACGGAAGGATGGCCGGGACGTCCGGCCGGAGTGTCCGGGCTAGTCGGCAGCGCCCATCCACTTGATCTTCAGCTTGGCTTCGGTGCCGTCGGCCTGCATGCTGGCGATGGCCTTGTTGAGGCGTTCCAGCAGCTCGGTATCGCCCTTGCGCAGGCAGAAGCCGTAGTATTCGGGATCCTTGTGCAGGTAGGCAACGTTGAACTTGCCGGCGAAGTCGGCGCGCTTGTTGGCATAGTACTTGGCGACGGGGTCGTCACAGATGACGGCGTCGGTACGGCCGGCGGCCAGGTCTTCGAAGGCCAGACCGATGTCGTCGTATTCCTTGATCTTGGCGCCCACGTCGGCCTTGCGCAGCACGAACACGCCGGTGATGCCGATCTGGCTGCCCACGGTCAGGCCCTTGAGGTCGGCCAGGCTGTCGATCTTCTTGCCCTTGGGCATGACCACGGCCTGCACGGCGCCATAGTAGGGGATGGTGAAGTCGAAGGCCTGCTGGCGCTCGGGAGTGATGGTGGTGGAGGAAGCCAGGATGTCGTAGTTACCGGCGGCCAGACCGGCGAAGATGCCGTCCCACGCCACGTCGCGGAAGGTGATCTTCAGATTCGCGCGTTTGGCGATCTCATGGATGTAGTCGATGGAATAGCCGGTGGGGACCTTCTTGTCCGTCAGGAATTCCATGGGCGGGAAGGCACAGTTGCCGGCGACCACGAGGGTCTTGGCGGCCACGGGAGTGCACATCAGGACGAGTGCGCACAGGGCAAGAGTGAGTTTGCGGAACATAATGCTGCCTCCGGAAAATGGGAAAAAAGGCCTGGACCGGACCGGGCATCCGTGCCGGGCCCGGCCAGGATTGGGTCTTATTAGTCGCGCGGGCCCCGAGCGTCAATAGGTTTTCCGGGATTTTCCGGCCGCCGCACAGGGCCGGAAACGCAGGAAGGGCCCGCAGGCCCTTCCGAAATGTCATATGATGGTGACCGGTGCTGCCGGCCGGGGTGTCCGGACTAGTCGGCAGAGCCCATCCACTTGATCTTCAGCTTGTCTTCGGTGCCGTCGGCCTTCATGGCGGCGATGGCCTTGTTGATGCGCTTCACGAGTTCGGTCTCGCCCTTGCGCACGCAGAAGCCGAAGTATTCGGGATCCTTGTGCAGGTAGGCCACGGAGAACTTGCCGGCGAAGTCTTCACGCTTGTTGGCGTAGAACTTGGCGACGGGGTCGTCGGCGATGACGGCGTCGATGCGGCCGGCGGCCAGGTCTTCGAAGGCCAGACCGATGTCGTCGTATTCCTTGATCTTGGCGCCCACGTTGGCCTTTTGCAGCACGAACACGCCGGTGATGCCGATCTGGCTGCCTACGGTCAGGCCCTTGAGGCCGGCCAGGCTGTCGATCTTCTTGCCCTTGGCCATGACCACGGCCTGCACGACGCCGTAATACGGGTCGGAGAAGTCGAAGGTCTTCTGGCGTTCGGGGGTGATGGTGGTGGAGGAGGCCAGGATGTCGTAGTTGCCCGAGGCCAGACCGGCAAAGATGCCGTCCCAGGCCACATCACGGAATTTCATGTCAAAGCCGGCGCGTTTGGCCACCTCCTTGATGTAATCAATGGAATAACCGGTGGGGACTTTCTTGTCGTTCAGGTATTCCATGGGCGGGTAGCCGCAGTGTCCGGCCACCACCAGGGTCTTGGCGGCCACGGCCGAGGACATGAGGACAAGGAAGCACAGGGCAAGGGTCAGTTTACGGATCATATCGCTGCCTCCGGAAGATTGATGGGATAGGTCCCGGCATGTGACACACGCATGCCGGGACAGCCAACCATATCTTGTCTTATGCGGGAGGGCCAGCGCCGTCAACTGCCTTACCAGCTGTTGCCCGGGGCGGGGCCGTCGTCCTCGTCGTCTTCGTCGCTGGCGCCGGGGGCCATGCGCGAAAGGGTGTCGCGCAGGGGACGGGCCTGGGGCAGGGAAGCATTGCCGGGCGCGGCGTCGGCGTCATCTTCGGGGCGTTCGTCCTTGAGGGCCTGCTGCAGGAACCAGTCCTCGCGGATGCGCCAGGAGGCGGCCGCCGTGTAGGCGGGCGAGGAATAGCCTACGGAGAGGATCAGGGTGCGGCGGGCGTGTTCCTGCAGGCGGATGAGCAGGGGGGTGAAGTCCGCGTCGCCGGACAGGATGATGAATTCGTCGAAATGGGTGGGGTGGGACAGGTCATCTATGCAGTCCATGACCAGATGGATGTCCGCGCTGGTCTTGCCGCGGGTGGTCAGGGGCGGACAGTCCACCACCTGGAAGGCGCTGCGGATGAAATGGTAACGGAATTCCTGATAGCGCTGGGGGTTGAGGTAACACATGCGCTTCAGGATGCGGCGGCGCACGCCGTCACCGTAGAGGATGCGCAGGGCGTGGTTCTCGATCCAGCGCACCCAGCGGTAGGGGGCCATGCCGAAGGCCCGGGCCGCTTCGGGGTCTGCTTCAAGAAAACGGGTGTAAATGTTGTCAAAGTCCACATACAGGGCGCTGTACACTTCATCAAAACCGGTAAAACGTGCCATAATCTCCTCAATAGCTTATGAAATAAATGTTGAGTCTACTTAGCGCAGCGGGGGACTGGTGGCAAGAGGCGGCTTGAATTCGGCAAAGCCTGCCGCTATGGTGCCGCTATCCCACTACAGGAGGCCCGAAGATGTCGCAACTGAAGAGCTGTGTCGCGGACGTGATGGACCGTATCCGGCGACGCCATGACGCCGACCCCGGGGAATTCTGGCATGCCTGTCTTTTCTGGACGTTCTGGGTCTCCCTGGCCCTGTTCCCCATCGGCTACGGCTGGCGCGAAGTGACGCCGCCGCTGTGCTTCATCTTTCTGCTGCTCTATTACCGGCACGCCTGGCACCGTTCCGTCCTGCGCCGTCTCACGGTCTGGCCGCTCTTCCTCTGCGCCGGTGCCATGACCCTCATCGGCGTGGTCTTCTCCACGGACGTCTGGCAGTCCTTCCTGCATGGTGGCATGGGCGTCAACAAGGCCTATATCCTGCCTTTCATCGCCATGGAGTGCGTGCGCTCCACACGGGATCTGCGCCGCCTTGTCCATGCCTGTGTGCTGGCCTGTGTCTGGCAGGGACTGGACGGCATGTGGCAGGCCTGGACCGGCTTCGACTTCATCATGGGCTATGCGCCCAACGCCGGACGCCTGACCGGCAGCCTGGGGGATTACAGCGTGGGCAACTACATGGCGCTGGCCATGATCCCTGCCTTTGCCTGCTGGTTCCTGCTGCGTCGCCGTCTGGGCGTCCTGCCCGCGGCGGTCGTCTGGGTGGTGCTCTTCATCCCGGCCTTTTTCCTGCTGGAAGGCGCTTCCAGCCGCAGCGGCATCCTGGCCGTGGCCTCCGCCTTCGTGTTCTGGGCCCTGCTGGCGGGCGGCAGGACGGGACGCATCGCCCTCTGGGGCTGCTCCTGGTGCTGGGGGGCTTCACCCTGCTGTCCTTCCACCGCATGGATCCGTCCACCATCGCGGGGGACGGGCGCTGGAGCCTCTGGTCCCTGGGCTGGCAGGTCTTCCTCGAGCATCCCTGGCTGGGGGCGGGGCTTGACCGCTACAACGCCTGCTTCCGGGCCCTGGGGCTTGTCCCGGCCCATGACGCCATCACCATCAGCCACCCGCACAACATGTATCTGGATATCCTGTATGCCCACGGCATCATCGGCTTCATCCTGGGCATGATCTTCCTGCTGGGCTTCGCCTGGTGGGCGGGCAGGCATATCCGCCGTGCCCTGCACGACGGCGGTGTGGCGCAGCGTGCGGCGGAGGCCGCGGGCAGTCTTCTGCACTGGCGTCTGACGGCCTGGTTCTATCTGGGGTACCTGGGCTGGCTGGTCAACGGCATCTTTGGCCATGACTTTTATCGCATCTGGTGGCTGGGGCTGGCTGCAGCCTGGGCATCTGCATAGGCGGTGTGGTCAGCGGGCTGGCCGCAGACGGGGAAAGCATCCCCGGCGGCGGAGAGGAGCGATGAGCTTTTGCCTGCAGGTGGCCGGGGACGGCGACGTCTTCCCCATGCTGGCCATCTATGCGCCCTATGTGCGGGACACGGCCATCACCTTCGAATACGAGGTGCCCACGGCTGCGGAGTTCGGCGCGCGTCTGCATCATGTGCTGCTGGAATATCCCTGGCTGGTCTGCCGGGCGTCGGGGCAGGTGCTGGGCTATGCCTATGCCCACCGGCATATGGAGCGGGCGGCCTACGGCTGGAACGTGGAGTGTTCCGTCTATGTGCTGGGTTCCGCCCGTGGGCGCGGCGTGGGGCGTGCCCTGTACGGGGCCCTGCTGGAACTGTTGCGCCTGCAGGGCGTGGTCAACGCCTATGGCTGCATCGCGGTGCCCAACGAGCCTAGCGAAGCCCTGCACAGGGCGACGGGCTTTTCCCTGCTGGGGCATTTCCCGGCCTCGGGCTGGAAGCAGGGCCGCTGGCACGACATCGTCTGGTACGGCCGCTGCCTGCGGGAGCCGGGTGCGGGAGAGCCTGCGCCGCTGCGTCCTTTCGGCAGTCTCGGTCAGGAACTGGTGGACGAGGTGCTGCGCCGCCACGCCCGGGGATGACTTTCAGGCTCGTACGGTGATCGGGCAGAGCGGGGCAGACCTTGCCGGCGTAGGCTCCTCCGGCTGGAGGAGAGGCTCGGAGGGCGGACGGCCGTACCTGAGGCGAGCCGCACCGTGCCGCCGGGACGTCTGCGACATCGATGATACGATACTATGCAAGAGGCCGGATGTGCTGCACATCCGGCCTCTTTTTATGTGTGCCCGCGGGAAGGCGCGGGCGATGCTCCTGCCATCAGAATTCCCAGACCAGGCGGGCCTGGCCGCCGATGCTCTGCCGGACACCCGCGGAACCTTCGAGCCCCAGGTCCACATGGAGGGAGCTGTGAGCGGGATCCCACTGCAAGCCTGCCATGAAGACGGCGCTGTCGCCGCGCATGGGGACCGAGGGTGCATCCACGCCGTGATTGCTCAGTTCCGTGCGGGCCGTGCCGTCGAACTCATGTTCCCAGGCCACGCCCGCGTAGGGACTGAAGCCCTGGAAAATCTCATAGCTCAGGCGGGTGCCCACGCGGAGCAGGCAGGAATCCATGGGATCGAAGCGGAAGTCCTCATAGTGTGTTTTGGCGAATGTCTTTATCCACTTCAAAACAGCAGTCGGAGAAACCCCAATGAGCCCAGCTATAGCCCGTATGGAAAGCCCGAGCGTGTACAAGGTTACTGCCATGGCCTTTTCTTGTGCAGGCCGACCGCGAGGAGTCAGTCTCGTAAATTGCAAGGAGCAAGATTTGCACTTATCTTTTTGTTTTCCTTGAACTTTTCCATTCTTGACGACTTCTATTGATTGACATTTAGGGCATGGCGGTTTTTCGTTCATGTAATCTTATCGCACATAAATGTCGCGAAGTCATTAGTTTGTCAACACCCTCCGAGAGAGTAGCTGGAACATGTAAAGCGGATGTGCAGCCCATGGATACACGCTCCGCCTTGGAAAGGTTAGTTGGATGGGACAGCGTTCATTGCGTCCATGATGGTTTTGCCGGGATTAGAGGAACAGAAAGAGGCCATGTGAGCGCCCAGTTTTTCCATCCAGGCCTTACTCATCATGGTATTGTCGCTCCGAGCACTCATGTAGCCATCAATCCAGGTTAGCATCAGGCCCATTTCGCTTTCGCCAGCACTCAAAAACTCTTTGCAGGTTATCTTGGCCATATCGGTTTCATCATCTGCGGAAGCCACGGCAGGTATGCAAAGTGTGGCGGCGATCAGAGCAGCCAGAAGACTTTTTTTCATTCTCCAATTCCTCCTGAGGGTTCAAAAATTTGTGAGTCGTAGTGGCGAAAAAGTGTACCTGACCGCCATCCATCTAGCGGTGGTGCATTCCATGCATATTTACTAGTTCAAAAGTACGAAGTCAATCATTTTGAGATATTGCGGCATTGTAACGCTCCATATGCGTACACTTTATCGACATATTATGGACAATATTTCTTGAATGATTTCGCACGAATGCGGAATGTAGAGCGGGCCATGCCGGAACGTTTTGCCGCTTCCGATGTCGAGATGATGCCCTCGACTGGCTGTCCAGGACTGCAAGAGAAGGGGCGAGAGTCTTTTTCTGGCGATGCCGGTCGAGCATGGTACAAATATCGAGTATCGTTGCAAAAAGGAAACGCCTCATCAGTCGTCGAAACCACCAGTAGACAGTTTGCCACGGCCCGAATTCTTGCGGGAGCATCCTCCACGAACATCCAGAACGTATGAGATAGCGCAACGCATTGATGATCTCACGCAGGTCTGTTTTGCGCCTCCGACCTTCTCCGGAAGCAGAGGGCAGGAGAGGACGTACAAGCGCCCATTCTTTGTCCGTCAGATCGCTGGGGTATCGTTTGACAGTCTTCGCGAGTTTTTGCTGCCGCGCACAGTCCTTTTTTGTCCACATGCCTTCTTGTAACTATAAAAGCTGAAGTTTCCAAACACGCCCTCACCCATGATGCTGATGTCCTGTCCGTCCTGATGGTTCCAGAAAAAGCTGGCCCGGCTGTCCAGGCGCATGCGTTCCGTGGCCTGCCACTGGTAGCCGAAGCCGGCGAACAGGCCGTAGTAGGCCGTGGACGTATCGAAGTCGGCCGTCTGCTGGAGCACGCTGGCGATGTCCTGGCTCTGCCAGTCGCCATTGATCTGCCCCAGCCGCAGGCCGGCCTGCGCGTACAGGCCGGACAAAAGGCCGGACGTCAGGTCGAAGCGGGCCATCAGGCCGCCGCCCGCGTAGCGGGCGCTGCCGGTGCCGCAGACGTCGCCTACGGAAAAGTCCTCGCGGGTGCCGATGCTGGCCTGGCCGTATTCGAAAAACGCGCCCAGCAGCAGGTCGCCCGCCTCGCCCGTGAAGCTCCGGGCCAGGCCGGCAGCCAGTTCCAGGCCGGTACCGTCCGCCCGGCCATCGTTGCCGTAGCGTTCCGTACCGCCATGGATGGCCGCGAAGGGCATCCAGGCATCCTGCCCGACAGCCGCCTTGCGGGCCTGCTCCAGGGCCGTGCCTTCCACCAGGCGCGCGCCCCGGTCGAGGGCCGCCATCTGGACCACCCGGTACTGGTTGAAGGCCTTTATCTGCGGGTTGGCCCGCAAGCCGGTGATGGTCAGGTCGATGGAGTTACCGTTGCGCTGCATGCTGCCGTCGAAGAGCAGGGCGAAGCCCTTGGGCGCATCATGGACGGTACCGCCGTTACTCAGGGCCAGTTCATCGGCATGGATGCTGTTTATCAGCGTGTACCGGTCACCGATGCGCATGCCCTGGCCCCCCAGGGCACCCAGAACGCGTACCGTACTGCCCTGCAGGTCGCCCCCTGTCTGCTCGTTGCCCAGTGTCAGCAGGGTCTCTCCGGGCCGCATGCCGTTGGGCAGGGCAAGGTTGAGGTACTGGAAGGCCGCCACACGCCGGAGCGTGCCCTGCCAGCCCAGCAGGTTGAGGCTGTTGCCGCTGCCGGCAGCGGGCAGGGGGGAGACGTTCTGCCCCAGGCTGTCCGTGAGGGCGCTGCCAAAGACATAGCCGCCGATATGGCCGCCCGTGAGGGTGACGGCATTGTAGCGTGCGCCGTACTGTCCGTTGCTGCTGGCATAGACGATGCCGCCGACGAAGTGATCCCTGATGCTGCCGCCGCTGACGAGAACGGCGTTGAAACTTGCATCGGCTGTCCCGTTGGTCGTGGTGGCACTGCCGCCGGCGACGCTGGTAATGGAGCCGCCGGAGATGCTGACCAGGTTGTAACGGGCCGAGCCGTCAAGCAGACCTGATGCATGGCCGCCGACCACGGTACCGGTCGTGCCCCCCTTGATGATGACGAGATTGCTGTCGGCCAGGGCCTTGTCGCGGCCGCTGTCGGCATTGCCGCCCACGATATGGGAGACATCGCCGCCAATCTGGAGGACCGTATTGCTGTTGCTTCGGGCAAACATGGTGGCAAGGGCGGATCCGCCGTAGGCATTGTCACTGATGCGGCCGCCATTGACGACGATGCTGTTGTAGGCGGTGTCGGCGACGCCGCCGTAACACCAGCCGCCGAAGGTCTGCACGGCCTGACCGCCGTCATTGACGACCGTGCCGTAGCGGGCCCGGGCACTGTCGCCATAGGCCATGACGCCGTAGACATTGCTGTAGGCATCGCCCGCCCTGATCTGGGCGTGGTGGTTATGGGCCGTTCCGTCGAGGTCGGAGCCCGGTGCCGGACACGCGGGCAACAGGAGCAGGCACACAAGGCAGACCAGGGAGAGCCGGGGGGAGAACTGACGGTCGTGGAGGAAGGGGAGCGCGGACATGGTGCCTCCTGGAGACACAGGGATTGATCCCGGAGCGGGAACGCATCCAGTATAGCACAGGAAAGGGGCGCTGCCTATGGATTGGTGGTGACGGAAGCGGGGCGGGACACTGCGGAAGAAAGAGAAAAAGGGATGGAGGATGTCCTGAAAAGTGGCGACGCTTGTTTTTGATGTTTATTGACTGATGAAATGATGCGGGGAACGGAAGGGGACATTCTGAAAAAAACTGCGCTCGAGGCAAAAGGAAATCGTCCGTATCTTTTGCAGGGCCATAAAAGAGGGAGAGCCTCTTGAAAGGCCTCCATGCACCCTTTTTCCTCCTCGCACTGGCCCATCCGGGGCCCGCAGCATCCGGCAGGACTGGAAGACGAAAAAGGCTGCCCGCAGGGGGCAGCCTTCGACATCAACGGGAGTCGTCTAACCGCGCCGTTTGAGGCGGTCGCGGCGTTCCTGCATCAGGAAGCGGCCGGTGACGGAATCGGGGTCGGCCACGATGGCCTCGGGCGTGCCCTGCGAGACCACGAGCCCGCCGTTCTCGCCGCCGCCGGGGCCCATGTCCAGCACGTGGTCGGCGGCCAGGATCATGTCCGTGTTGTGCTCGATGACCACCACGCTGGCGCCCTTGTCCACCAGAGCGTGCAGCACCTTGATGAGCTTGCCCACCTCGTGCATGTGCAGGCCGGTGGTGGGCTCGTCCAGGATGTAGAGCGTGCCCGGCAGGGAGCGCTTGCCCAGCTCGCGCGAGATCTTGATGCGCTGGGCCTCGCCGCCGGAAAGGGTGGTGGCGGGCTGGCCGAGACGCAGGTACTCCAGGCCCACCTCCTCAAGCACGGCCAGACGGCGCTCCAGCACGGGATAGTTCTCGAAGAAGGTACGGGCCTGCTGCACGGGCAGATCCAGCACTTCCGCGATGTTCAGGCCCTTGTAGCGCACTTCCAGGGTCTCGTGGTTGTAGCGGCGGCCCTTGCAGACATCGCAGGTCACGTAGACGTCGGGCAAGAAATGCATCTCCACCCGGATCTGGCCGTCGCCGCCGCAGGCCTCGCAGCGGCCGCCGCGCACGTTGAAGCTGAAGCGTCCGGGCTTGTAGCCGCGCTTGCGGGCGTCGGGGGTCATGGCGAAGATGTTGCGGATCTCGTCGAAGACCTTGGTGTAGGTGGCCGGGTTGGAACGCGGCGTGCGGCCGATGGGTGTCTGGTCGATGGCCACGATGCGCTCGATGGGGCGGGCCCCCTCGCTGTAGCTCAGGCCGGCGATGGTGCCGGGCTGGTCCACGCGCTGGCCCAGGCTGATGGCCAGATGCTTGTACAACGTGTCCACCACCAGCGAGCTCTTGCCCGAACCGGACACGCCCGTGACACAGGTCAGCACGCCCAGCGGGAAGCGGCAGTCGATGCCGCGCAGGTTGTTGGTGGTCACGTTGTGCAGGGTCAGCCAGCCCTGGGGCTCACGCCGCTCGTCGGGCAGGCTGATGCTGGCGTCGCCGCGCAGATAGCGGGCCGTGAGGGTATCGGCGCGCAGCAGTTCGGGCACGCTGCCCTGGAACATGATCTCGCCGCCCTGGGAGCCGGAACCGGGCCCCAGTTCGATGACCGTGTCGGCCGCGCAGATGGTGGTCTCGTCGTGCTCCACCACCAGCACGGTATTGCCGCGCTGCTGCAGGGAACGCAGGGTGCCCAGCAGGCGTTCGTTGTCACGCGGGTGCAGGCCGATGGAAGGCTCGTCCAGCACATAGGTCACGCCCACCAGACCGGAGCCCAGCTGGGAGGCCAGACGGATGCGCTGGGCCTCGCCGCCGGAAAGGGTGGCCATGGCCCGGCCCAGGGAAAGATATTCCAGACCCACGTTGCGCATGAAGGACAGACGGTGGGTCAGCTCCTTGAGCAGGGGCTCGGCCACCAGGGCGTGGCGGCCGTCGAAGTGCCGTCCTTCCAGCCATTGCAGGGCCCGTTCTACGGAAAGGGAACAGAACTGGGCGATGTTTAGGTCGTCCACGCGCACGGCCAGGGCCTCGGGCTTGAGACGGGCGCCGTGGCAGTCCGGGCAGTCCGTGGACTGGCGGAAGCGGGCCAGGATCTCGCGCCAGGCCTCGCCGTACTGCATGCCTTTTTCCAGCAGCGGGATGACGCCGGGCCAGCGCTCCTCGCTGACCTTCACGTCGGCGGCGCGTCCGGCAAAAAGTTCGCTCTGGTAGTCGCCCGTGGCATCCATGGCCACGTTGCCGCCCATCCAGTTGCGGCGCAGGCCGCTGCTGTGCGCGGCGGGGCGGCCCTTTTCGTCCTCGCCGTAGAACAGGCAGGCCAGGGCCGCGTCGGAAAAGTCCTCCAGCGGCGTGGAGAGCGTGAAGCCGTGGCGCTCGCCCAGGGCGCGCAGGGCGGGCTCGTAACGCTGGAAGTGTTTGCTCTCGGCCCAGGGCAGCAGGGCCCCGGTATTGAGGGAAAGGCCCCGGTTGGGCGCGATGAGGCGGGGCTCGAAATAGTCCACGGTGCCCAGGCCCACGCAGCGGGGACAGGCCCCCTGCGGGCTGTTGAAGGAAAAGAGCTGCGGGCTGGGCGCGGGCAGGGAGATATGGCAGTGCGGACAGACCGAGGTGGTGGAATGGATGATGTCCCGTTCCCCTTCGGGCCTGTCGGGCAGGTGGACGGTCAGGCGGCCTTCGCCGTAGCGCAGGGCCAGCTCCACGGAATCGGCCAGGCGGCCGCGGATGCCGTCCTTGTTGACCAGGCGGTCCACCACCAGGTCGATGCTGTGCTTCTTGTTCTTGTCCAGGGCGGGCACGTCGTCCAGGGTGTGGAAGGTGCCGTCCACACGCACGCGGGCGAAGCCTTCGGCGCGCAGCTTTTTGAACTTGTCCTGATGGGTGCCTTTTTGCAGTTCCACCAGCGGCGCCATGACCATGAACTTGCTGCCCTGGGGCAGGGCCATGATGTCGGTGATGATCTCGTCGGCGGAGCGGGCCTCGATGGGGCGGCCGCAGGAGGGACAGTACATGCGGCCCAGACGGGCGAAGAAGACGCGCAAAAAGTCGTGGATCTCCGTCACCGTGCCCACGGTGGAACGGGGATTGCGCGAGGTGCTCTGCTGTTCCAGCGAGATGGCCGGGGAAAGGCCCTCGATCTTCTCCACGTCCGGCTTGTCCATCTGGGGCAGGAACTGCCGGGCATAGGCCGAAAGGGATTCCACATAGCGGCGCTGGCCCTCGGCATAGACGATATCGAAGGCTAGGGTGGACTTGCCGGAACCGGAGGGCCCGCAGACCACCACCAGCTCGTCGCGGGGGATGTCCAGGCTGATGTCCTTGAGGTTGTGCTGCCGGGCTTTTTCGATATGGATGCAGGGATTGTTCATGGGCTGTTATGTAAGCGTGGCGACGCTGTTTGGCAAGAGGGATTCCTGATAAGCGCCGGGAAAAACGGCCCGGAGCGATGGACAAAGGACGGGGAAGGCCGTATAAAATTTTTGACGAGCCGGGACAGTGTCGCGGCAAGGGGGAGTTATGCGTGTTTTTTTCTGTCTGCTGATGCTCATGCTGCTGTGCCCGTCCGCGGGCCTGACGCAGGAGAGCGCGCTCACCGCCCGCGAGGCGTTCGGCGCCCTGCCCACGAGCATTTTTGAAAATACGGCCGAAGGCCTTGAGGACGAGGACAAACAGCAGCTGCTGGAAGAAGGCCAGAGCGAGTTCTGGGAACTGGCCGGCGAGAGCCGGGACGTGATCGTGTTCCGGGCGCTGCCCTTCCGCGACAGCGGCGTGGCCCTGCGTCTGTTCCGGGACGCTGACGACGGTTCGGCCGTGGCGGCCATCGGCACGCTGGGCACCGAGCTGTGCACGGTGGAGCTGTGGCGCGTGGACGCCTCGGGGCGCACGGTGCCCGTGGACGTGCCGCAGGAGCCGGACATCCAGGAATTTTTTGCCAAGGGCCAGCCCGTGCCCGACGATGTGAACCCCTCGGTGCTCATCTGCCTGGGCATGGGGGGCCTGCGCGCGCACCCCGTGTTCTGGAACAAGACCGGCATGCTCTACCTGCCGCTGGCCAACGAGATCGGCTACCGCTGGGACGGCCACCGTTTCCAGAAGGTGGTCAGGCCGCATGCGGAGGGCAGCGGCGAGCCCGCCGACGGGCTGGATATCGAATGACGGACGAAGGGGGCACCCGGCAGGGCGCCCCCTTTTCGCATCTTGCGGGACAGTCTATTTTTCCAGCCACAGGGCCAGGCGGCGTTCCAGCTCGTCGGGCTCCAGGCGGGGGCTGTCGTAGAAGCCGGCGGCCTCGCGCTGGCGGCAGGCTTCGGACAGGATGATGGCCGAGGCCACCGAGACGTTGAAGCTCTGGATCATGCCGTACATGGGGATGTAGAGCTCACCGTCGGCCATGCTGATGAGTTCCTCGTTGACGCCGCTGTGTTCGTTGCCCATGATGATGGCCGTGGGACGGGTGAAGTCCCAGGTGCGCAGCGGCTTGGCCGTGGGCGTGAAGGTGGTGGCCAGGATCTGCATGTTCTGGGCACGCAGGCTGGTCTCCAGCTCCTGACGGTCGCGGTGGCGCACGCTCTCCACCCATTTGCGGGCCGAGGCCGAGGTCTTGCGGCCCAGCACGGGGAAGGGCGTGTCGGTATAGTACAGGTGCACCTTGTCCACGCCGAAGGCGTCACAGGAACGGTAGATGGCCGAGACATTGTGCGGGTCATGGATATTGGCAAGCACAAGGGTCAGGTCGGGCTGACGGTGGGCAAGCACCGAGCCCAGACGCGCCTTGCGCCGGGGAGTGGGGTCCTTGGGCATAGCATCCTCGTTGTTGGTGGAATTCGCCGGAAATCTGGCAGAAAAACGCCGTTCCCGCAAGCCTTGGCCTTGCGGCGCGCGGCAGGGAGTCTCAGCATGGAAACTGGCAGGGAAGCATCGGCCGCCATCCGCATCCGGCCGCTGGAACGGGAAGACCTCAAATTCGTGCACGGCCTGGACAACAACGCCAACGTCATGCGCTACTGGTTCGAAGAGCCCTACGAGGCCTTCGTGGAATTGCAGGACCTGTACAACAAGCACATCCATGACCAGAGCGAGCGCCGCTTCATCGTGGACCATCAGGGCCAGAACGTGGGCCTGGTGGAGCTGGTGGAGATCGACTACATCCACCGCCGGGCCGAGTTCCAGATCATCATCGATCCGGCCTGGCAGAACCACGGCTTTGCCACGGCGGCGGCCAAGCTGGCCATGGCCTACGCCTTCGACGCGCTCAACCTCTACAAGCTCTACCTCGTGGTGGACAACGAAAACGTGCGCGCCATCCACGTCTATTCCAAGCTGGGCTTCCAGGCCGAGGGCGTGCTCATCCACGAGTTCTTCGCCAACGGCGCCTACCACGACGCCACGCGCATGTGCATCTTCCAGCACGAATACCGCAGCCTTTACGGCAGCGACAGCGGCCCGGCCGCGGCCCTGCCCGGGGACGGCCCGGACCCCGTCAGGTAAGCCGGATTTTGTGAAATGTTCATCCTGCGCCAAGAGGGAGCATTTTCATTGCAAAAAACGTGGAAATGGCGTAAGATTGAGAAGTTTTCATAATGTATCACAATGTCTTCTTTTGTGATATTTTATACTGACTTGAGGAGAATCCCATGTTGAAACGCTGGTCCCTGCCTCTTGCCCTGCTGACCGTGCTGGCGCTTCCCGTGCTGGCCATGGCCTCCGAAGGGCATCCGAGCATCCCCGGTGCGGAACTGTCCGCGGTCTGGGTCATTCCTTTCGTATGCATGCTGCTGTCCATCGCCATCATGCCGCTAGCCCTGCCGCATATCTGGCATCATCACTTCGGCAAGATCTCCGTCTTCTGGGGCCTTGCCTTCCTGATTCCCTGTCTGGTGGTCTACGGCTTCAACGTGGCCTTCTATGAATTCCTCCATGCCATCCTGCTGGAGTACATCCCCTTCATCGTGCTGCTGTTCGCCCTGTTCACCGTGGCCGGCGGCGTGCGCCTGAAGGGCTCGCTGGTGGGCACCCCCGTAGTCAACACCGGCATCCTGGCCGTGGGCACCATCCTGGCCAGCTGGATGGGCACCACCGGCGCCGCCATGCTGCTGATCCGCCCCCTGCTGCGCGCCAATGCCCACCGCAAGTACCGTGTGCATTCCGTGGTCTTCTTCATCTTCCTGGTGGCCAACATCGGCGGCTCCCTGACTCCCCTGGGCGACCCGCCGCTGTTCCTGGGCTACCTGAAGGGCGTGAGCTTCTTCTGGACCACCACCAACCTGTTCGTGAAGACCTGCTTCATGTCCCTGGCCCTGCTGGGCATCTACTTCGTGCTCGATACCGTCCTGTACGGCCGTGAAGGTCGTCC
The DNA here is from genome assembly GCF_951793255.1 of Desulfovibrio piger. NCBI lineage: Bacteria > Pseudomonadati > Thermodesulfobacteriota > Desulfovibrionia > Desulfovibrionales > Desulfovibrionaceae > Desulfovibrio > Desulfovibrio piger. The sequence continues at coordinate 351,284 of NZ_OX636706.1, read as the reverse complement.
CCAGCCCCCGCATGATCCCAACAAGGTGGAAGAAAAGCTGGGCCTCGACGGCTCCATCAACCTGCTCTTCCTGCTGGGCATCGTGCTCTGCGTGCTGGTCTCCGGCATGATCGACCTCGGCGAAGCCATCAACATCCACGGCGTGGGCATCGATGGCCAGAACCTGCTGCGCGACATCCTGCTGCTCTGTCTGGCCGGCCTGTCCTGGAAGTTCACCACCCGCCAGTGCCGTGAACTCAACGGCTTCTCCTGGGCCCCCATCGAAGAAGTGGCCAAGCTCTTCCTGGGCATCTTCCTGAGCATGATCCCCGCCCTGGCCATCCTGCGTGCCGGTACCGACGGCGCCCTGGCCGGTGTCATCAACATGGTCTTCCATGACGGCGAGCCCGTGAACTACATGTTCTTCTGGCTGACCGGCGCCCTGTCCAGCTTCCTGGACAACGCGCCCACCTACCTGGTGTTCTTCAACACCGCCGGCGGCGACCCCGTGCACCTGATGACCGACATGGCGCCCACCCTGGCCGCCATCTCCGCCGGTGCCGTGTTCATGGGCGCCAACAGCTACATCGGCAACGCCCCCAACTTCATGGTGCGTTCCATCGCCGAAGAACAGGGCGTGGCCATGCCCAGCTTCTTCGGTTACATGGCCTGGTCCGTGGGTATCCTGATCCCGCTGTTCCTGATCCTGACCTGGCTGTTCTTCATCTAGGCCCTGCGCCTTTGCGATCCCAGGGGCTGCCCGGCAACGGGCGGCCCCTTTTTTTTGCGCCTGCCTGCGGGGCCGGGAGCGGGGGAGCGGTACTTTTTTCGGCATGCATCTGCGGGCCGCCCCTGTCCATGGCGTACCTGCCGGGTTGCCGTGGTCCCCGGCCGCCCGTCATGCCGGTACGGCGGCCCTTCCTCCTCCGGGGCTGGCCGGGGCCCCGGCCGTCATTGCTTTTTGACCTGAAAAAGGTAACTATGGCCGCTCCGCAGGCGGCCCGGCAAGGCTGCGTGCCTGCCCCGCCGGTTCCGGCAGGAGCCCCTGCGTCCGTATGATCTTTTCGGGAGGCAATCCATGCGAGCTCTTTTCCGTTTGACCGTTTTCCTTTGCGTGCTGGCCCTCTGCTGCCCGCTGGGAGCCACCGCTGCCGCCAAGGCCGACAAAGACAAGGTCGAGGAAGATTTCGAAGCCCTGCGCCGTTTCAGCCAGGTGCTGGATCTGGTGAACCGTTATTATGTGAAGGACGTGAACCAGGGCGAACTGCTGGACGGTGCCCTCAAGGGCATGCTGCAGGGCCTTGATCCGCACTCCACCTTCATGACGCCTGAAGAACACAAGGAGATGCAGGAGACCACCTCCGGCGAATTCACCGGCATCGGCATCGAGATCACGGTGGAGAACGGCCAGGTGACCGTGGTGACCCCCATCGAGGACACGCCCGCCTATCGTGCCGGCCTGCAGTCCGGGGACGTCATCCTGACCATCAACGGCCAGCCCACGCAGGAACTGAGCCTGCAGGATGTGGTCTCGCGCATCCGCGGCCCCAAGGGCACGGAAGTGGAGCTGGGCATCCTGCACAGCACCTCCAAGTCGCCCAAGACCATCCGGGTCAAGCGTGAGGCCATCCCGCTGGTCAGCGTGAAGTCCAAGCCGCTGGAAGACGGCTATTACTGGATCCGCCTCACCCGTTTCTCCGGCCGCACCGACGAGGACCTGCGCGACGCCCTCAAGAAGGCCACCCGCGAATGCGCCAAGACCGGCGGCCTCAAGGGCATCGTGCTCGACCTGCGCAACAATCCCGGCGGTCTGCTGGACCAGGCCGTGAGCGTTTCCGACATGTTCCTGAGCAAGGGCACCATCGTGTCCATCCAGGGCCGCGGCCCCGTGCCGGAGCGCATCTACGAGGCCAAGGACCAGGCCGGGGACATCGACGTGCCCGTGGTGGTGATCATCAACGCCGGTTCGGCCTCGGCCTCCGAGATCGTGGCCGGTGCCCTGCGCGACCAGAAGCGCGCCCTGATCATCGGCGAACGCTCCTTCGGCAAGGGCTCGGTGCAGAACATCATCCCCCTGTCCGACGGCTCGGCCCTCAAGCTGACCGTGGCCCTGTACTATACGCCCAGCGGCAGCTCCATCCAGGCCGAGGGCATCGTGCCCGACCTGGAGATCCTCTTCGAGCGTCCGCGTGAAGAAGACGCCGACGAGCCCCGCATCCTGCTGCGCGAGCAGAACCTGAGCGGCCATCTGGAGAACGCCGATGGCGGCAAGAAGGCCACGAGCAGCAAGAAGCGTGACGATGCCGCGGAACAGCTGGCCCGCGACAACCAGCTGCGCATGGCCCTGCAGCTGGTCAAGGGCCTGCCCCGCATCCAGGAGATCCGGCGCTAGGCCTGCGTCCGGCGCGGAGGGAACCTGTGCGCTTGCCTTTCTTACATCCCGGCCCCCCGAGCGGCGACGATCACGACGGCCTCTCCGGGGGGCCGTGTGCGTCGACCCGCCTGCTGGTGGGCGGTTTACTGTGGTTCTGCCTGTGTCTGGGCCTGTCCCTGTGGCTGGCCTCCCGGGAGGGAGGCGCCGTGCTGGTGGCCGAGGACGGGCAGCCCGTGCTGGCCACCGGTGACTGGTTGCGGCACCGGGACCGTCTGGACGATCTGATGCGCCAGACCCTGTCCCGGGTCATGCCCGGCTGCCGTCTGCTGACCATGCCCGGCTTTTCGGAACAGGAGGCCCGGCATTACCGTGTGGAAGGGGACGGCGCTCCCCTGCGTCTGGCCCTGGCCCTGCAGGAGCGCCTGTGCCAGGAGGCCCTGCGTACCGGCCCTGACGGCGAGCGCCTGCTGGCCGATGACGTCCCCATGCCGCAACTGCGCTGGACTGACGACGGGGTGCTGGAAGCCGATGTGGACGGCCGCACCTGCCTCGTCCTGCATTTCCCCGGCTGGGAGACCATGCTGGCCACGCTTTCCCGGCCCATGCCCGAACCTGCTCTGGTGCTGGTGATCGACGACATGGGCCAGAAGCTGGAGCCCGCGGAGCAGCTGGCCAGCCTGCCGTTCCCCGTGGCCCTGGCCCTGTGGCCCCATGCCGCTGCCCGCCGTCCGGTGCAGCAGGTGGCCCGGGACATGGGGCTGGACGTCCTGCTGCACATGCCCATGGAGGCCATGCCCCGCAAGAACGGCACCGCGCCCAATCCGGGCCCCGGAGCGCTGGAGACGGACATGGACGCCTATGCCATGGAACACGCTCTGGACAAGGCGCTGGCGCAGGTGCCCACGGCCCTGGGTTTCAACAATCATATGGGTTCCGGGTTCACCGGACGGCGCGATGCCTGCCGCATGCTGGCCGGTCTGGCCTACGGGCGCGGTCTGTTCGTGCTGGACAGCGTTACCCGCGGCAACAGCCAGCTGGAGACCAGCATGGTCCGCCAGGGCATCGTCACGGCCAGCCGCCATGTCTTTCTGGACGATCCCCAGGGCACGGACAAGGTGCTGGCCGCGCTGGACAAGGCCGCCCGCCTGGCCCGCAAGCAGGGCATCGCCATCGCCATCGGGCATCCTCATGCCTCGACCCTGCGGGCCCTGGAGCGCTGGGAGAACCGCGAGGGCGTGGCCGTGGTGCCCCTGCGGCGCTACGTCTGGCATCTGGCCCAGCTGCGGGCCGGACAGTTCGGCAAGCCGGAGTGATCTTTCCGGGAGCGTCTGGAGCGCTTCCCGGCTGACAGCCGCCTGTGGCGGTGATGGAGAACGAACATGAGCATGAGCATCGGTTGTGTGGGTTGCGGCAACATGGGCGGGGCCATCCTGGCCGGTCTTGCCGCCTCTTCCCTGGACTGCACCCTGTATGGCCATACGCGCACGGCAGCACGCATGGCGCCTCTGGAAGCGGCGGGCGTCACCCGTCTGGATTCGGCCCGCGAGCTGGCCCGCAAGGCCCGCTATGTGGTCATGGCCGTCAAACCCTACCAGATCGAGGCCCTGCTGGCCGAGATGGCGCCCGAGTTCGGGCCCGACACGGTGGTGATCTCCGTGGCGGCGGGCATCAGCATCGCCCGTTTGCAGGCGGCCGTGGCCGGACGCTGTCCCGTGGTGCGCTGCATGCCCAATACGCCCGCGCTGGTGGGCAAGGGCGTGTTCGCCCTGTGCTTCGACGACAAGGTCCCGGCGGAGAGCAAGGAAGACATTCTGCGCTTCTTCAGCCAGCTGGGCGTTTGTCTGGAGCTGCCGGAGTCCCGCTTCACGGCCTTCTCGGCCCTCATCGGCGCCGGGCCCGCCTATGTGTTCGGCATGATGCAGGGGCTGGTGCAGGCCGGTGTCACCCTGGGCCTGGGCCGCAAGGACTGCCGCGACATGGTGGCGGCCCTGTTCGAAGGCTCGGCCGTCATGGCGGCCCGCAGCGACACGCCGCTCATGGAACTGCGCGACCAGGTATGCTCGCCCGGCGGCCTGACCATCGCCGGGGTCAATGTCCTCGACAGGGCGGGACTTTCCGGCCTGCTGGTGGATGCGGTGCTGGCCGCTGACGAACGCGGCAGGGAAATGGAAAAGGAATAAAAGAAGGGGAGGCGAAAGCCTCCCTTTTTCAGTTATGAAAAACGGCAGGATCTCCGGGAGGTCCTGCCGTTTTTTATCGCTATGCTGCAAGAAGTTACTTGGTCTTGTCCAGACGGATATCCAGGCGCTTCTTGCCCTTGGTCAGGATGTAGCGCGTCTTGGCCTTGGCGTGCAGGTCGATGACGATGCGGGTGTCGCTGCCCTTCTTGCCCAGGCGCACGTCCTTGACCATCTCGCCCTTGGGCACACCGGGTTCGCTGAGCTTCCAGGTGCCGTGCAGATCCACCACCACGCGGGAGGGGCTGGTCAGCTCCAGATGCTTGAAGCGGATGGGGGACGAGGCGTCCAGGCGGATGGTGGCGCCGCCGTCACGCACGAAGACCACGAAGTTGGTGATGGTCTGGTTCTTGGGCGCGGGCTGGGGCTTGGGGGCGGGCTTTTCCGCCTTCTTCACTTCCGCCGGGGCGGCGGGAGCCGCAGGAGCGGCCGCCGGGGCTTTTTCGTCATGGGCGGCAGCGGTGAGCGGGGTCGTGCCCGGACTTGCGGGGGCAGGGCTTTCCGCTGTGGCGGGCGTTTCCTCTCCTGTCTCGAAGGCAAAGCCGCGCTCCACGGCAGCGGGAGAAGGCTTGACCCCGGCAGCGGCCAGCTTTTCACCATCGGCAGGCGTGCCGGGCGTCACGGGCAGGGGGGGCTGGGCAACGGGCGGCGCGGGCTTTACAGGGGCGGAGACGCTGTTGTCGGCCGGGACCGGGGCGTCGCCGGACTGCCCCATGCGCGTGTTGAGCAGGATGAGCAGCAGGCCAAGGATGATGACCGCGAGGACTATCCAGAGAAAGATCTTGTTCATGCCAGTAGGCTCCTGTGCCTTTGGGCCGGATGTCCGCCGGAAAGTGCCCGGCGGAAGATCGCGCGGGCGGTTCATGATGCGCGTGTCACGGCGGCGGGGCAAAAGGCCTTCCGGGCCGGGGCATGCCATGAGGCCCCATATGCAGGCACGGCTAAACTCTACATGATTTGTGCCGAATGGCAAGATTTGCCAAATCCCTTTACGCGCCGGGGGCTTTGCGCTAGCATCGGCGCACTATGCACGAAATGTCCATCGCACAAAGCATCCTGGACATAGCTCTGGAAGAGATCGCCAAACAGGGCTGTGACCGGCTCGACCTCATCCGTGTGGAATGCGGCGCCCTGGCCGGCGTGGTGCCGGACTCGCTGCAATTCTGCTTCGAGGCCCTGGTGCAGGGCGGGCCGCATGCGGCCGCCCGGCTCGAACTGGTGACCATCCCCCTGTTGTTGCGCTGCTCCACCTGCGGGCAGACCTTCGGCGGCGAGGGGCAGGAAGCCCTCTGGCAGCCGTGTCCGGCGTGTGGCGCTCTGGCAGGCCACACGGTGGTGCAGGGCAAGGAGCTGCAGATCAGTCATCTGGAAGCCTCCGTCAGCGGGGGCCAGGATTCATAAACCGACGGCCTGCGGCCATGCTGCCGCCAGGCGGGCCCTGAGGAAAAGGGCCGGAGTTCCGGGAGGAAACGATGCAAATTCCTGTGGTGCGCAACGTTCTGGAAGCCAATGAGAAGATCGCGGCCAGCGTGCGCGAGAAGCTGCGTGAGCGCAAGATCCTGGCCCTGAACCTGATCTCGTCGCCGGGCGCCGGCAAGACGACCCTGCTGGAACGCACCCTGCATGACCTGGCCGGCGAGTTCCGCATGGCCGTCATCGAAGGCGACCTGCAGACCGACAACGATGCCCGCCGCGTGGCGGCCACGGGCGCCCAGGCCGTGCAGATCAACACCGACGGCGGCTGCCACCTGGACAGCAACATGATCATGACGGCCATGGAGAGCCTGGACCTGGACGGCGTGGACATCCTGTTCATCGAGAACGTGGGCAACCTGGTCTGCCCCGTGGAATTCGACTGCGGCGAAGACGCCAAGGTGGCCCTGCTGAGCGTGACCGAAGGCGACGACAAGCCCGAAAAGTATCCCCTGCTGTTCAACCTGGCCAAGGCCATGGTGCTGAACAAGGTGGACCTGCTGCCCTATGTGGACTTCGACCGCGAACGGGCGCGGGATTTCGCCACCCGCCTCAACAAGGAACTGGCCGTGTTCGAGGTCTCCTGCCGTGACGGTTCCGGCCTGGAAGGCTGGTACCAGTGGCTGCGCGACATGCGCGCCGGCAAGCTGTAAGCCTGGCCCGCATCCTTGGAATGCAAACGCCCCCTGCAAAGGGGGCGTTTTGTTTTTCCGGCGGGCCGCGGGGAAGGAGGGGCGTACGGGCCGTTCGTCCGGTCGCTGTTCGCCGTGGCAGCACGATGAAAGGCTGCCACGGCGGCATGTCGTCTGGTTGGGGGACCTGTCCGCCCTGCATGATGGCGCAAAAAAAGGGCCTCCTTCCCGGATGGGAGAGGAGGCCCTTTGGGCAGGTTCGTCCGTATCTGCTAGAACGAGGCGCTGTACGCGGTCATGTCCACGATGAGGGTGGCGGTGGGACGGCGCACGGTGATGGTGAACAGCTGCACGTCCTTGCGGGGGGTATCGCTGATGAGGTCGGGCAGCATGTCGCCGGGGGCCATCATGATGCAGGCGTCACCGCGCGGGGCGTTCATGAGCATGCCCAGAGCCATGTGCAGGATCTCCATCTGGCGCTTCTGGTCAGCCACGGGCATCTCGGTGAAATTCATGTCCAGGCCCGGCAGCTCGGCCTGCCAGGGGCGGTAGCCCATGTTGTAAAGGCTGGCCAGCAGGGCGTCCAGGCGCTGGTCGCTGAGCCTCTGGCGCAGTTCCACATGCTCCAGCACCTCGCCGCCGGCCTTGACCGGGAAGGCTTCCACATTGTCATCGCCGGGGGTGTAGGGCGTCAGGCGGGCGGCCCAGACCATGTCGGCAAAGCCCAGGCTGGTCAGCACGGCGCCGCCGTCATCGCGCAGGGGGTCCTTTTCCAGCAGGGCGCAGGCGTCCTTCATCAGCATGCCGGGCCGGAATTTGCTCAGGGCGCAGACGGGCCGGGCATCTTCTGCGGGCAGCAGGGATTTTTCCGTGCCGTTGACGTGGCTGATCTTGCCGTCAAGGCCGCGGACCAGCAGGCAGGGATGGTGTTCGCCGCACAGGGTCAGGCTCTGGACGCCGGCCAGGCGGACCTTGTTGAAGTCCCACAGATACAGGCCCATATCCATGCGCAGGTCGGCGGTGCCGCCGGGATTGAGCAGCTGGTCTTCGCCGCCGGGCAGGAGGTCGAGACGGGCATAGTTGGCCTGGTTGCCCACAGTGAAGCGGATGCTCAGCAGCTCTTCGGCGCTTTCGTTGCGGATGGTCAGGCTTTTTTCGTCTTCCGGGGTGTCCCTGGCCGCGAAGGCCGGGGAGGACGCGAGCAGGGAGACGAACACAAGGGTCAGAAAAACAAGCAGACGGCAGGGATGGAACATGTCGGACCTCGTCAGGTTGCAGTCCCGAAGGGCTGGGACGGCACGTCGGCCGTAGTTGGCAGGATCGGACCGCACAGCAGCGTGCGGCATGCTGTAGGTGTAGCAAAGGCCCGCCGGGGCCGCAAGGCATTGCAGGCGGAAGGGCGGAGGAGCGGGAGAGGAGGGGCCTTTACGCTGCCCGTCCCGGCTGGTATAGGAATCAGTCGGGCGGGACTGTCCGCCTTTTTCCCAACACGCCGTTTTCCAAGGAGCCGCCATGTCTTCGTCCCGCCGTGCGCAGGATACTTCCCAGCAGACGCCCGCCGCAGGGCTGAAAGTGACCCTGCCGGTCCTGGTGACGGCCAGCGTGCTTTTTTTGGCGGCCCTCGTGCTGGCGTATCTTGGCGGTGTGATGACAGGCCGTGCCCAGTGGGCCAGCAGCCTTGAGGAATCCCGTGCGGCCCTGGCCGCGGCGGCCGCCACGGATGGGGAAAAGGAAGAGAGCGCCGCCGCGGGCGAAGCCCAGACGGCCGCTGATGCCGAGAACTCAGAGGATGCCCTGGTCGAAGCCTCGGTGCTGGCGGCCTCGGAGCTGCGTTTTTCCCGTGCCCTGCGTGCCGAGCCCGGCGCGCGTCTGGAGCCTGTTTCGCCGCCGTTGCCGGCTGCCCAGGCCCCCAAACCGGCAGCGGCAGGGGTCCCCGCCTATCCGCCCATGCCTCCGGGCATGCAGCCTGCCGTGCCCGCGGGGGAAAAGGCGCCGCCGCCAACGCCCACCGACATATATGATTTCGTCTTCCAGCTGGGGGCCTTCCGCGATCCCGGCATCGTGGACGATTTGCGCCAGCGTCTGGAAGGGCGCGGCCTGCGCACCCGCATGGAGCGCAGCGGCAAGCTCTATCTGGTGATGGTGGTCATGCGCGGTACGGACGACTGTGCCCGCGAGGTGGAAGCCATCGCCCAGGACATGCACCTGGGCAAACCGCTCATGCGCAGCCGCAAGCCCGTCCCCGGTCGCCGCTAGCGGCGGATGCGGGCATTTTTCCCGGCCCGCAGGGGCGTTGGGCTCCTTCTTGCAATATGTGAAACTATTCGCTATTATTGCAAATCTTGTTTGTTTAATTAAACAGTCATCCCGGCACGGCACCCTGCCGTGCATCCTTCTTCCCGTGCGCAGCGGCCAGCCTCCCGGCCCCGTGCGTCCGGGGAGCCGCTCCTGTCCTGTCGCGCCTGTTCGAGGCGCCTGTCCCTGGTGCCGGATGTCCCGGCCATCGCCATTTGCCTGTCTTCGGACGAACATCCTATCGGACGTTCCACCGCAAGGAGAGACCATGCCCGCTACCAAGACTGACAACATGTTGAGTTCGCTGCGCCTCGGCGTCATCGAACGTCTGGCCCTTTCGTTCTGGGCCGGGACCCTGCCGGAAGACGTGGACCGCATCCCCCTGCTGATGCGCCCGCGCGGCAGCGAGATCATGAGCCGCTGCTGCATCTACAAGGACCGCGCCATCCTGCGCGAACGCCTGCGTGCCGCCATGGGCTTCCGCCTCGAAGACGAGACGGACGACTCCATCCCCCTGCGCACCTATGCCGAAGAGGCCCTGGAGCGCAAAGAGCCCAACTGGCCCATCCTGACGGTCTGTGACATCGCCTGCCAGGGCTGCATGCGTGCCCGTTACTATGTGACCGACGCCTGCCAGGGCTGCGTGGCGCGTTCCTGTATCGGCAGCTGCCGCTTTGGGGCCATCTCTTTCTCTCGCGGCCGCTCCACCATCGACCCCGAAAAGTGCCGCAACTGCGGCATGTGCATGGACGCCTGCCCCTACCATGCCATCGTGCGCCTCAATGTCCCCTGTGAGGCGGCCTGCCCGGTGCGCGCCATCCACAAGGGCAACAAGGGCCGCGCCGAGATCGACTTTGAAAAGTGCACCAGCTGCGGCCGCTGCATGCGCGCCTGCCCCTTCGGTGCGGTCATGGAGCGCAGCGAAGTGCTGCCCGTGCTCCGTGCCCTGGCCAGCGGCCGCCATGTGACGGCCCTCATGGCCCCGGCCATCGTGGGCCAGTTCCCCGGCGGCCCGGCCCGCATCGTCACGGCCCTGCGCCGTCTGGGCTTTAGCGACGTCATGGAAGTGGCCCTGGGCGCCGACGTCACCTCGCAGCGTGAGGCCGCGGAATTCGTGGAACGCATGGAACGCGGCGACACCTTCATGACCACCTCCTGCTGCCCGGCCTATGTGGAAGCCGTGCGCCGCCACGCGCCCGAGCTCCTGCCCCATGTGTCCGAGACCGCCACGCCCATGCATTATACGGCCGAGATCGCCCGCGAGCGCCATCCCGACACCGTGACGGTCTTCATCGGCCCCTGCGTGGCCAAGCGCCAGGAAGGCCTGCACGACGAGATGGTGGACTACGTGCTCACCTTCGAAGAAGTGGGCGCCCTGTTCAATGCCCGCGGCATCGTGGTGGAAGAGTGCGAAGAGCACGAGCTGGAGCGCCCCAGCAACGAGGCGCGCGGCTATGCCATCGCGGGCGGCGTGTCCGCCGCTGTGGAAAAGCTGGTGGGCGACCGCTTCGAGGTGCGTCCCGTGGCCATCAACGACCTTTCTCCCCAGGGCCTCAAGAAGCTGCAGTCCTTCGTCAGGGGCGGCTGCCCCGGCAACCTGGTGGAGGTCATGACCTGCGTGGGCGGCTGCGTGGGCGGCGCCGGTGTGGTGATGCCCGCCGCCAAGGGCGCCAAGGCCGTGGAGAACTTTGCCACCAAGGGCAAGGTGTAACCGGGGGCCAGGTCCCCGTTGCCTGTGACCTGCCGTCGCTGACGGGACGCCCGTCCGGACCGGCGGCAGGCAGATGACGACGCTCTGTGCCGGGAGGATGATTCATGATCATCTTCCCGGCTTTTTTTTGCCTCCCTTGACACAGGCCGGAGGGGAGGCTACAAAGCTGGTAACACGTTTTTATAAAAAATAACACGATTGCATGCGCCTCCTGTCTTCCTCTTCTTGGCAGTCGGGGAGACCGCTCAGGGGATGCCGACTTGCCACCGGTATCCCCTGATTGCTTTCAGGGCCCCGGCATCCGGGGCAGGCAGGGGCAGCGTGCAGGCATATCACGTGCGGCGGGCCCGCAGGGGCGGGCCGCAAGCCGGCCATGACCGGCGCACCGGGCGCCGGGGCCGTGCCGCCGCGCGTCACCGTCCTGGGGACACGGATACGACATGGTCAGTCAGGAAAAACGGATAGGTGTGGTGGCCCTCGCCATCCACGACAGGCAGGCCCGGGCGGCTTCCGTCAACAACGTCATCAGCCAGTATGCCGATCTGGTGGTGGGGCGCATGGGCGTGCCGTACCGTGAGCGGGGCCTGAGCATCATCGCCCTGCTGGTGGACGGCAGTACGGATGCCCTCGGGGCGATGACCGGAAAACTGGGGAACATTCCCGGTGTGAAAGTACGCAGCGTCCTGCTTACTGCCGCCGGGCAGGAGCTTTCCCCCAAGGAGGATTCATGAAGCGCATCGAGATGGAGCATATCGGCTATGTGCCGCATGTGCCGCAGCCGGGGCCGCATCCCGGTACCCTGCCGTTCGTGCAGATCGATGCCGAACGTTGCGTCGGCTGTGATACCTGCCAGGAGTACTGCCCCACGGGGGCCATCTTTGGCGAGGTGGGGCGGGAGCACGCCATCCCGCATCCCGAAGCCTGCATCAACTGCGGCCAGTGCCTGACCCATTGTCCGGAGCTGGCCATCTATGAGGAACAGAGCTGGGTCCCCGAGCTGGAAGCGAAGCTTGCCCGCAAGGACGTCCGCTGCATCGCCATGCCCGCGCCTGCCGTGCGTTACGCCCTGGGCGACTGCTTCGGCCTGCCGGTGGGCTCGGTCGGCACGGGCAGGATGCTCTCCGCACTCAAGGCCCTGGGCTTCGCCCATTGCTGGGATACGGAATTCGCCGCGGACGTGACCATATGGGAAGAAGCCTCGGAATTCGTGGAGCGTCTGGCCGCGCGCCGCGACCTGCCCCAGTTCACGTCCTGCTGCCCGGGCTGGCAGAAATATGCCGAGACCTTTTATCCCGACCTGCTGCCGCACTTCTCGTCCTGCAAGTCGCCCATCGGCATGAACGGGGCCCTGGCCAAGACCTACGGCGCGGAGCGTATGGGCTATGATCCCGACACGGTCTACACCGTCTCCATCATGCCCTGCATCGCAAAAAAATACGAAGGCTTGCGGCCTGAGCTTGCGGCCAGCGGACGGCGCGACATCGACGCCACCATCACGACCCGTGAGCTGGCCTGGCTCATCAAGAAAGCCGGTATCGACTTTGCCTCGCTGCCCGATGGCGGCCGCGACAGCCTGATGGGCGAATCGTCGGGCGGGGCCACCATCTTCGGCGTCAGCGGCGGTGTCATGGAAGCCGCCCTGCGCTACGCCTATGAAGCCATCACGGGCAGCAAGCCCCAAAGCTGGGATTTCAAGACCGTGCGCGGTCTGGACGGCCTCAAGGAAGCCACGCTGACCATCAAAGGCACGGAGCTGCGTGTGGCTGTGGTCCACGGGGCCAAGCGTTTCAAAAAAGTGTGTGACGAGGTGCGCGCGGGCAGGTCTCCGTATCACTTCATCGAATTCATGGCCTGTCCCGGAGGTTGCGTCTGCGGCGGCGGGCAGCCTATCATGCCCACGTTGCTGGAGCAGGCCCGGCGCCGGGCCACCAGCCTGTATGCCTCGCTGCGGCAACGCCTTGACCGCGCGGAAGTTTAGGAGGATACACCATGAAGATGATGCATCTGACCCGTCGCGGTTTCTTGCGTGCGGCCTGCGTGGTCGCGGGCGGTGCCATGATCAGCCTGCGCATGGCCGGTGTGGCTGTGGCCAGGTTCCGGGACATCAGGGACTACATGCTGGACCGCATCCACGGTGTCTACGGCGCGGATGCCGCCTTTCCCGTGCGGGCCTCGCAGGACAACGCCCAGGTCAGGGAACTGTATGCCGCCTATCTCAAGCGGCCGCTGGGCCCGCTTTCCGAAAAACTGCTGCATACCCGCTGGGCAGACCAGTCCGCCGGGTATCGCCGTCTGGTGGAGGCGGGGACGTTCCCCAATCCCCGTGATGTAGAGATGTTCGCCGCTTCTCCCTATCCTTACGAACAGAAATTCTAGCCATCCTGCCGTCTGCGGAAAGGGGGCCACCTGACCCTGGGACGGTTTCCGTTCCTCTCTGTCGAGCCCTGTGTCCTGTCCGAAAACGGCGCACGCCAGAGAGGTTTGCCATGTATGATCCCCATTCCCTGCATGCCGAAGAATTCATAGATCACGAAGAGGTGCAGGAGACCCTTGCCTGGGCGGCGGAACACGCCCGCGATGCCGGGCTCATCGACAGCATCCTTGCCAAAGCCGCGCTCTGCAAAGGCCTGAGCCACCGGGAAGCCTCCGTCCTGCTGGCCTGTGAGCTGCCGGACAGGGTAGAGGCCCTGTACCGGCTGGCCAACCGCATCAAGCACGAGTTCTACGGCAACCGCATCGTCATGTTCGCGCCGCTGTACCTGTCCAATTACTGCGTCAACAGCTGCGTCTACTGCCCCTACCACGCCCGCAACAAGCACATCATCCGCAAAAAGCTGACCCAGGAGGAAGTGGCCCGCGAGGTCATCGCCCTGCAGGACATGGGCCACAAGCGTCTGGCCCTGGAAGCGGGCGAGCACCCCACCATGAACCCCATCGGCTACATCCTCGACTGCATCCGCACCATCTACGGCATCCGCCACAAGAACGGGGCCATCCGCCGCGTCAACGTGAACATCGCGGCCACCACCGTGGAAGAATACCGGATGCTCAAGGATGCGGGCATCGGCACCTACATCCTGTTCCAGGAGACCTACCACAAGCAGAGCTACGAAAAGCTCCACCCCGCGGGTCCCAAGCATGATTATGCCTGGCATACCGAAGCCATGGACCGCGCCATGCAGGGCGGCATCGACGATGTGGGCCTGGGCGTGCTCTTCGGTCTGGAAGGCTATCGTTACGAATTTGCGGCCCTGCTCATGCATGCCGAGCATCTGGAGGCCGTGCACGGCGTGGGCCCGCACACCATCAGCGTGCCGCGCATCAAGAAGGCCGACGACATCGATCCCGACGTTTTCGACAACGGCATCGACGACGAGACCTTTGCCCGCATCTGTGCCTGTATCCGCGTGGCCGTGCCCTATACCGGCATGATCATCTCCACCCGCGAGAGCCAGGCCGTGCGCGAAAAGGTGCTGCCTCTGGGCGTCTCGCAGATCAGCGGTGCCTCCCGCACCAGCGTGGGCGGCTATTGCGAGCCCGAGCCCGAGGACGAGAACTCCGCCCAGTTCGATGTCAGCGACCGCCGCACTCTGGACGAGGTGGTCCGCTGGCTCATGGATCAGGGCCACATCCCCAGCTTCTGCACGGCCTGTTACCGCGAGGGCCGTACCGGCGACCGCTTCATGAGCCTGTGCAAGAGCCGCCAGATCCTCAACTGCTGTCATCCCAATGCCCTGCTGACCCTCAAGGAATATCTGCAGGACTACGCCTCGCCCGCCACCCGGGCCGTGGGCCTGGACATGATCCGGAAGGAACTGGACAAGATCCCCAGCGACAAGGTGCGCGCCCGCACCATCCGGTGCCTGGACGCCATCGAGGCCGGGCAGCGGGACTTCCGCTTCTAGGCCAACAGCCTTTTCCGGGGCTGCTCCTGTCTGCCGGGAGCGGCCCCGGGCTTTCCCCGTGGCGCTTGCCGCCTTTTTCCTTCCTCCATCCCGCCGGGCAGGGCCCTTCCTGCTCCGCCAGTCTTTCCAGGAGATCCCGCCATGCCGGAATCCGCACCGTCTTCCCCCGCGACGGCCAGCCGCGAGGCCGTCTGTTCTTCCGCGGCCCCCGCGTCCGTCCCCGCCCTTTCCCGGGCCGAAGTTCGCGAGCTGCTTTTCGACCTGCCCTGGCCGGAATTGCAGGCCCTGGCGCACCAGTGTCGCCTGCGGCACAAGGGGCGGCATGTGCATGTGCGCGGCCTGCTGGAATTTTCCAATGTCTGCCGCCGCAACTGCCGCTATTGCGGCCTGCGCCACGAGAACAGGCGCCTGTCCCGCTACAGCCTGTCGGCGGCGGAGCTGCTGCGGGCCGCGTCACAGGCCGTGGCCGCCGGGGTGGACACGCTGGTGCTGCAATCGGGCGAGATGGCCCGCAATCCCCTCTGGCTGGCGCAGGTGGTGCGCGGCCTCAAGGAGCGCTTCGGCCTGCCCGTGACCCTGAGCGTGGGCGAGCAGCCGCGCGAATGGTACGCCCTGTGGCGGGAGGCCGGGGCCGACCGCTTCCTGCTCAAGCACGAGACCGCCGATGCCCGTCTCTATGCCGCCCTGCATCCCGGCTATCGTCTGGCCGACCGGCTGCGGGCCCTCTCCTGGCTGGCGGAGCTGGGCTATGAGGTGGGCTCCGGCTTCATGGTCGGTGTGCCCGGCCAGCGCCCCGAAAGTCTGGTGGACGACATCCTGCTGGTGCGGGACATGCGCGTGGCCATGTGCGGGGCCGGGCCCTTCGTGCCCCAGGCCGACACGCCCCTGGGGCGGCAGCCGCGCGGCTCCACGGAGCTGTGCCTGCGGGTCATGGCCGTGCTGCGTCTGGCCCTGCCCTGGGCCAACCTGCCCGCCACCACGGCGCTGGCCAGCCTGCGCCCCGAAGACGGTCAGCGGCAGGGCCTTGCCGCGGGCGGCAACGTGCTCATGCCTTCCTTCACCCCGGCGGCGCGCCGGGCTGCCTACCGCATCTACGACCACAAGGCTGTGGTGGACATGGACGCCGTGCGGCGCGCCATTGCGGGCGCCGGGCTGGAGCATGCGCTGCCGGAAGCTTAGGCAGGGGAGTGCGAGATGTTTTGACGGGGGAGGAAGGGGCGTTTTTTGGTAAAAACTGCCCCTTCCTCCCCCGTACCCCCTCCAACCCCGAAAAAACTTTGTTCCGGCCGGTATGATGGGTCCCCGTCTTTGTCTGCGAGGGCAGGGACATCGCGGGATGGCCGTGGGGGGCTGGGAGATGTCAGAGGGACTTTGGCGAGTCGCTTTATTCTCTGTGTCCTCATGCCGGGATGTCCGTGACAGGGCAGGTGTGGAACGGACCCCCTTGTCTTTGGTGAGGAAAGGCTTCTGTGACGGCGACGGCCAGGGAGCGGGGAGAGCTGCTGCAAGCGGGCCTGGAATGTGCAGCGGGGCAGTGTTTTATGCTCTTTCGATGATGACGGCATGGACAGGTGCCCGTGGCGTTCCTATATCTGGAAGGAAAGGCCGGGAGCGCGGCTGAAGGCATGGGCCTGTCCTGTCGCCTCCCGTAGCTTCCGCATCAGGATTTTCAGCATACAAGTTAAGGCGTGTCGTCCGGCATGACCGGCGGCCAGCATGAAGGAGTTCGGCATGAACGAAAGTCCCAAGGCCCTGCGCCTGCATATCGGTCTGTTCGGGCGGCGCAATGCGGGCAAGTCTTCCTTGCTCAACGCGCTCGTGGGTCAGGACGTGGCCATCGTTTCCCCCACGCCGGGCAGTACGGCGGACCCGGTGGAAAAGACGCTGGAGATGGCGCCCCTGGGGCCGGTGGTCTTTCTGGATACGGCCGGGCTGGACGACCGGGACGCCTCGCTGGGCGCCCAGCGGGTGGAGCGCAGCCTGCGGGCCATGCGCCGGGTGGACGTGGCCCTGCTGGTGCTGGATGCCCCCTGCTGGGAGGCCGTGGACGCCGACACCGCCGCCCGTCTGGCCGCTGCGGGCATCCCCTTTGCCGTGGTGGTCAACAGCCGCGGGACGGCGGACACCTGTGATGCCGCATGGCGTCCTGACGGCCTTGCCGTGACGGTCCCCGTGCTCTGGGCCTCGGCCCGGGAAGGCTGGGGACTGGAAGGCATCCGGGCGGCGCTGGCCCGTCTGGCTCCGGCCGGGGCCCTGAAACAGCCGCCGCTGGTGCACGACCTGCTGCCGGAGCACGGCACGCTGCTGCTGGTGGTGCCGCTGGATTCCGGGGCGCCGCAGGGCCGCCTCATCCTGCCGCAGGTGCAGACCATCCGGGACAGCCTGGACGGCCGCTGCCTGTGCCTTGTGGTGACGGAAGAGCAGCTGCCGCAGGCCTTTGCCGCCTTGCGGGAGCCGCCGGATCTGGTGGTCTGCGATTCGCAGGTGGTGCATGTGGCCGCGCGCCTGACGCCGCCGTCCGTGCCCCTGACCACGTTCTCCATCCTCATGGCCCGCGCCAAGGGCGATCTGGTGGATCTGGCCCGGGGGGCGGCGGCCCTGACCCGTCTGCGGCCCGGCCAGACCGTGCTGGTGCAGGAAGCCTGCTCGCACCATGCGCAAAAAGATGACATCGGCCGCGTGAAGATTCCGCGCCTGCTGGCCCGGCTGGCCGGCGGCCCCGTGGAGACCCCCATGCTGGCCGGCAAGGAATTTACCGAATATGCGGGAGACGCGGCCGCCGTGGTGCATTGCGGCGCCTGCGCCATCACGCGCGGCCAGATGCTGGCCCGGCTGGACGAAGCCCGGGCCCACGGGCTGCCCATGACCAATTACGGCATGTGCATCTCGCTGGCACAGGGCGTGCTGGAACGCGTGCTCTCTCCCTTCCCGGAAGCGCTGGCCGCCTGGCGTGCCGAAGCGCAGCTGCCGGGATAACCCGTAACCACAGGGCATGCATCATGCCCGGGAGGTCATATGCCTGGACCGTTGTTCGCCGTCATCGGCATCATCGTCATGTTCCTCGTCATGCGCTGGGTCTTCAAGAATGGCGGTTGCGGCTGAATGCCCCGTCGTCCTGCCCCGGGTCCCGGGGAAAAGCGTCTGGAAGAATTTTCCGCCCGGCGCAAGGAGGAAGACCGCTGACCCTTCCGGGAAAAGGCCCCGCGGCAGCCATGTCTGGGTGAGCCTGTCCCTTTCTCCGCTGTCCTGACCTGACGGCAGCGGCTCTCCTGTCCATGTTCCCCGGCCCGTCGTGTCCTGCGACGGGCTTTTTTGTCTGCGCTTCCCCAGCGCCGTCGTCATGAGGGCTGTCTTTTTCCTGCCCCTTCTTCCCTGTTCCATCTTTCGTTTGTCCGGCATGGCCTGCCGTACAGCCGCCGGCCCGTGTTCCCCGGTCTGCGGTGGGCTTCTGTCTTTTGTTCCATCTTCCGTGCCGGATGCTGAGAGCTTATGTTTCCCTTACATCTTGCACAGCTATCAGGCTTTCTTGTTTCATGGACCGGGGCGGGAAGTTCCTGCCGCCGCTCAAAGACGGGGACCTGCCATACCGACCGGAGCAAAGTTTTTTCGGGGTTGGAGGGGGTACGGGGGAGGAAGGGGCAGTTTTTACAAAAAACGCCCCTTCCTCCCCCGCCATCCCCGCCCCGGATGGACAGGGCGGGACAATCTTCGTATGCTGCCTAGCCTGAGGGCCCTGACGGTCGCATCCGGCCGGTATCATGCCGGATTCCCGATCCGGGGCCAGAATGGAGACGTGTCCGGGGCTGCGGGGCGCAGGGGGACTTCCTTCCTGACCGGGCTCCATGCGGGAGAGAGATATGCGGCAAAAGATTCTGGCAGCGGTGCTGCTTGTGGGCGTGGCCGTGGCGCTGGGCTGGTACTTCCTGTGGGACAGGACGCAGGGGAGCCTGGTGCTGTACGGTAATGTGGAGATCCGTCAGGTGGATGTGAGCTTCCGCGTGGATGGCCGTATCGCCCAGGTGCTGGTGGACGAAGGCGACAGCGTGCGCGCCGGACAGGAGCTGGCCCGGCTGGACGACGACCTGTTGCGCCAGCAGCGGGACCAGACGGCGGCCCAGCTGGCCGGGCAGAAGGCCCAGCTGCTGCGCCTGGAGCGCGGTTACCGTACGGAAGAAGTGGAACAGGCCCGCGCCGCCGTGGCCCGTGCCCGTGCCGTGGCCGACAATGCGGCCATCAATCTGAACCGCGTCAGCGCCATGCGCGCACGCAACGCCATCTCCCAGAAAGAGCTGGACAACGCGCGCAGTTCGGACAGGTCGGCCCGGGCGGAGCTGCGCTCGGCACAGGAACAGCTCGACATGCTGCTGTCCGGCTACCGCGAGGAAGAGGTGCTGGCCCAGCGGGCGGCGGTGGATGCTGCGGCGGCGGCACTGGAGCTGGCGGAGATCCGGCTGCGTGATGCGCTGCTGACCGCGCCGCAGGACGGCATCGTCCTGACCCGTGCCCGCGAGGCCGGGGCCATCGTGCAGGCCGGGCAGACCGTGTACACCCTGAGCCTGGTGGACCCGGTGTGGCTGCGCGTCTATGTGGACGAGCCGCAACTGGGGCGCATCAAGCCGGGCATGGCCGTGCGGGTGCGCGTGGATGCGGTGCCGGACAAGGAATTTTCGGGCCGGGTGGGCTTCATCTCTCCGGCGGCGGAGTTCACGCCCAAGAGCGTGGAGACCATGGAAGTGCGCACCTCGCTGGTCTACCGCCTGCGGGTGCAGGTGGACGATCCCGATAACGTCATGCGGCAGGGCATGCCCGTGACCGTGACCCTGGTGGAGCCCTAATGTCCTTCTGGTCCGCCTGGTGGCGGCGTCGGGCAGCCGGGGTGCCGGACACGGCCCGGCCTGCGCACGGTCGTGCCGATGGCGATGACCGGAGCGGGGCAACCGGCCGGCAGGCTGCCGCCACCCCGGAGGCTGTGCAGGACGCCGCGACGCCGCAGGACGGCATCGCCGTGGAGCTGCGCGGTCTGGCCATGCGCTTCGGGGCCGTGGAGGCCCTGCGCGGCCTGGATGCCCGCATCCCGGCAGGGCGCATCACCGGTCTCGTGGGGCCGGACGGCGCGGGCAAGACCACCCTGCTGCGCCTGCTGGCCGGGCTCATGGAACCGGCGGCGGGGCAGGCCCTGCTGTTCGGTCGTCCCGCCCGTGAGGTGGCGGCGGACGCGCCCAACAGCATCGGCTACATGCCGCAGCGTTTCGGCCTGTATGAAGACCTTTCCGTCATGGCCAACCTGCGCCTGCACGCCCGTCTGCGCGGTCTGGAGGGCGAGGCCCGCGATGCCCTGTTCGACAGGTTGCTGGCCTTCACCTCGCTGGGACCGTTCACCCGCCGTCTGGCCGGACGCCTTTCCGGCGGCATGAAGCAGAAACTGGGCATCGCCTGCGCCCTGCTGGGGGCGCCGCGCGTACTGCTGCTGGACGAACCCGGCGTGGGCGTGGACCCTCTGTCGCGGCAGGAGCTGTGGCAGATGGTCAGCGAACTGAGCGACGACGGCATGACCGTCATCTGGTCCACGGCCTATCTGGACGAGGCCGCGCGCTGTCCGGGCATCATCATGCTGGACGGCGGCCGCATCCTTTACGACGGCCCGCCCGAGGGGCTCACCGCCCGGGTGGAAGGGCGCGTGTTCCATGTGTCGCCGGGCAGCGAGGGCAGCAAGGCGGCCCTGGCCCGCTGGACGCGGACGCCGGGCGTGGAAGATGCCCTGATGCAGGGCAGCCGCATCCGCGTGCTGCTGGGGCGGGATGCCCCGGAAAGCACCCGGGCCGCCGTGCGCGAGGCCGGGGGGGAGAACGTCCCCGCCCGTCTGGAAGACGCCTACATGCATATGGTGGGCGGGCTCAATCAGGAGCCTTCGCCCTACGGCAGGACAGGCGGCGAGAGCGGCGGGCATGTGTCGCAACTGTCCGTGGAAGCGCCGGAACGCATCGTGGCCAAGGCGCTGACCAAGCGCTTCGGGGATTTCACGGCGGCGGACCACATCAGCTTCACGGTGCGCGCCGGGGAGATATTTGGTCTTCTTGGGCCCAACGGTGCGGGCAAGTCCACCACCTTCCGCATGCTTTGCGGCCTGTCGCGGCCCACGTCGGGCCAGTGCAGCGTGGACGGCGTGGATCTGCTGCGTGCGGGCAGTGCGGCGCGTTCGCGTCTGGGCTACATGGCGCAGAAATTTTCCCTGTATCTGGACATCCCGGTGCGCGAGAACATCCTGACCTGTGCGGAGCTGTACGGTCTGGCCCCGGAACGCCGCAAGGCCCTGCTGCCCGTGCTGGCGCAGGCCCTGGAACTGACGGACTATCTGGACAGCCGCACCCACAGCCTGCCGCTGGGGCAGAAGCAGCGCCTGGCCCTGCTGTGCGCCACCCTGCACGAGCCGCCGGTGCTGTTTTTGGACGAGCCCACATCGGGCGTGGACGCGCGTACCCGCCGGGACTTCTGGAAGCATATCACGGCCATGACCGAGGCCGGTGCCTCGGTGCTGGTGACCACGCATTTCATGGAAGAAGCCGAATACTGTGACCGCATGGCCCTCATCTACCGGGGCGCCATGATCAGCATGGGCACGCCGGACGAGCTCAAGGCCTCCTGCCGGGGCTTGCCGGGCGTACCTGAGGACCCCACGCTGGAAGATGCCTTCATCGCCAGCATCCGGCGTTATGATGCCGAGCACCCGCAATAGGGGATGGCTCATGCGGCTGCGGGGGAAAGGTAGCTCCAGCTTCCCCGCCTTGCTTTGACGGCCGCGCTGCCTTGCCGTTTGACGGCCGCGGCCCTGCGCTGGCCCTGACCGGCAGGGCAGGGGGC
Organism: Desulfovibrio piger; assembly: GCF_951793255.1. NCBI lineage: Bacteria > Pseudomonadati > Thermodesulfobacteriota > Desulfovibrionia > Desulfovibrionales > Desulfovibrionaceae > Desulfovibrio > Desulfovibrio piger. The sequence goes on along the minus strand of NZ_OX636706.1, from coordinate 329,820 downwards.
CGGAATCTTGCGCCGGGGCGGCAGGGATGCGGGACGGGAAAGCGGATAGGAAAGATGGCGTCTGCAACGGCAGGCCGGGAGAGGGAATACTGATGCAAGAACGTCTGTCACGCCGCCTCTGGGTGCGGCAATTGCTGGCCCTGGTGGGCAAGGAGTTCCAGCAGATCGTGCGGGACCCCTCGTCCTATCTGGTGGCCGGTGTGCTGCCCCTGCTGTTCCTGCTGCTCTTCGGCTACGGCATCACCCTGGACGCGGGCGTATTGCAGCTGGCCGTGCTCAACCAGAGCGGCGGCCAGCATTCGCGGGCCCTGCTGACGGACTTTGCCCATTCGCCGCACTTCGTCATCCGTTCCATCAGCCATATGCGCGAGGGCGAGCGCCTGATGCGCGAATCCTCCGTGCAGGGCATCCTGGTGCTGGGCCAGCAGTTCGACGCCCACCTGGACCGGGGCACGACGGCGGACGTGCAGCTCATCGTGGACGGTACCGAGCCCAACGTGGCCCGCTTCATCCAGAGCTATGCGCAGGCCGTGCTGCTGCGCTGGCAGGGGGCCCGGCAGGCGGGCGGGGTGCCGCAGGCCGGCCCGGTGAGCATAGAGGAGCGCTACTGGTACAATCCCACGGCCAAGAGCGAGCGCTTTCTGGTACCCGGAGCCATCACGGTCATCATGACGCTCATCGGTACCCTGCTGACCTCGCTGGTCTTTGCCCGCGAGTGGGAGCGCGGCACCATGGAGGCCATGCTGGCCACGCCCGTGAGCCGCTGGCAGGTGCTGCTCGGCAAGCTCATCCCCTATTACTGCATAGGAATGTTCAGCATGGGCCTGTGCGCGCTGGCCGCCGTGACCCTGTTCGGCGTGCCTTACCGGGGCTCGGTGGGGGCGCTGCTGTTCATCTCCTCGGTATTCATGCTCTGCGCCCTGGGGCAGGGCCTGCTCATCTCCGTGAGCCTGCACAGCCAGTTGCAGGCCGCCGAGGCCGGGCTTTTTTCCGGCTTTTTGCCCGCCCTGCTGCTGTCGGGCTTCGTGTTCGACATCAACAGCATGCCGCCCGTCCTGCAGGCCATCACCCATCTGGTGCCGGCCCGTTACTTCAATACCTGTTTGCGGACGCTCTTCCTGACCGGGGACGTCTGGGAGCTGTTCTGGCCCTGTCTGGGGGCCATGAGCCTGCTGGCCCTGCTCATGCTGGGGCTGGTCTATAAAAAGCTGGTCAAAAGGCTGGATGTCTGATGCTGCGCGATGCCTTCCTGCTCCATATCCGGCGCATGCTGGCCATCGTGCGCAAGGAACTGCTGGTCCTGTTCTGCAATCCCATCTCCCGCATGCTGCTCATCGTGCCGCCGCTCATGCAGATCATCGTGTTCGGCTGGGCCGCCACCATGGAAGTGCGCAATGTGGACGTGGCCGTGCTCGACCATGACGAAGGCCCTCTGAGCCGGGAGATCGTGCGCCGTCTGGAGGGCTCGCCCACCTTCCGGCATGTGTTCTTCCTGCGCGGGCAGCAGGAGGTGCGCCCGGCCATCGAGCAGGAAAAGGCCCTGTTCGTCATGGTCTTCGATGCGGAATTCTCCCGCAGGGCCGCCCGCGGCGAGCCCGTGACCGTGCAGCTGCTGCTGGACGGCAGGCGTTCCAACGCGGCCCAGATAGCGGCCTACTATGTGCAGGTCATGCTGGCCGAGGTGGCCGTGCAGACACCGCTGGGGAGGCAGGCCGCGCTGGCGGGCGGCGGCAGCCTGGACATCCGGCAGCGCAGCTGGTTCAACCCCAATTTCGAGTTCCAGTGGTTCTTCCTGCCCAACCTCATCGGCATGCTGAGCTTCATGCTGGGGCTGGTGGTGACGGGCCTGTCCATCGCCCGCGAGCGCGAGGCGGGCACCTTCGACCAGCTGCTGGTCTCGCCGGCCACACCCACCGAGATCGCCCTTGCCAAGCTCATCCCCGGCTGCGTGGTGGGGCTGGCCCACGGCACCATCTTTTTGCTGGTCTCGGTCTTCGGTTTCGGCGTGCCCTTCACGGGCTCCGTCGTGCTGCTTTACGTGGCCATCTTCATCTTCTCGCTGGCGGCGGGCGGCATCGGCCTGATGATCTCTTCCCTGTCCTCCACCCAGCAGCAGGCCTTTCTGGGCGCCTTCACCGTAGGCGTGCCCTGCATCCTGCTTTCCGGGGCCGTGACACCGGTCATCAACATGCCCATGTTTTTGCAGCACGGCAGCCAGCTCAACCCCATCCGCCATTTCACCACCCTGGTGCAGGGCGTGTTCCTGCGTGACATCACCTTCGAGGCCGCTTCGGTGAGCCTGCTCAAGATCTGCGCCATCACCGTGGTCTGCGTCTGCGTGGCGGTGTGGATGTTCCGCCGCCGCGTGTAGCGCCTTGTGACGGGGCACGGCGGCAGGGGAAGGTGTGTGCTGTAGTCCGTCGTGCGCTGCGGGGTGGGAACGACGCCCTTCTTTTTCGTACGGAACATGGATGGCGGAAGTATCCCTGTGGTACCGCTACGGGTTTTCTTTGGGGGCGGGCTCCTTGTCCGCCTTCTGGCCGGGGCGGCTGGCAAAGGTGCGGCCCACGATGGAGGCGATGACCACCAGCGAGTAGATGTTGGCGGACAGGGACACCAGCACGGTGGCATTGCGCGCGGCCCAGGAGACGGGCGTGATGTCGCCGTAGCCGATGGTCATGAGGCTGATGTAACTGAAGGAGAAAAGATCCTGCAGGCTCACACCGCCGGGATCGGGGCCCCGGAAGGAACCGGGCTGGAAGTTCTCCAGCAGCAGGAAGAGGAAAAAGCCGCTGTAGCCGATGAGCAGCAGGCCGGAAAGGCCCGCGCAAAGGGTCTGCCGGGCATCCAGATGCAGGCGGTGCGTCTGGGCGCGGTAAAGCTGGATGAAGACTTCCAGCAGGATGATGAAGAAGAACAGACCGTGCAGCAAAAGCAGGCTGAACTGGAGCGCCCGGGGCATGGAGGACAGCGCCTGGAAGGGATGCAGGGCCAGGATGCCTGCGGCCGTCAGGGCCGCCGCCCAGAAGCCCGGCCGGAGGCGGCCGTACAGATTGATCCCGGCCAGCAGTTGCAGGGGCAGGTAGCAGGCCTGGGCCGTGCCGCCATAGATTTTTCCGGGAAAAATGATATTCAGCAGGAACATGCAGGCGAGGGAAAGCAGCAAACCCTCAAAACGGCGAAAATGCCACCAGCGGCGTCCGTGCAGCAAGGGGAACATGGGACCTCCCGGTCAGACGGCTTCAGTACGGGAACATGTGGATCATGGCCTGCCGGGGCGGCAGACAGCGGAGCGGCGGCGTGGACCACGTCTCTGTTGGGGCGTGGCATCGCAGGCAGGGACCGGATGTTGCCGGGCATCGCTCCACAGCTGACCCTAAAGCAGAAGCGCGGGATTGCAAAGCCCGGTCGTCTGACATTTTTAAGCCGCCGCTGCCTTGCTGCGGGGGACGTGCGCCCGGGACGCGGCGGACGTCAGCGCGTTGCCGCAAAGGTCTGCCTGCTGCGGATGGGCGCGGCGGCGTCGGATACGGCCCACCGGCCTGCGATCATGATGGAGGATGATGATGGATGTGACGGCGCTGCGCAATTGCGGCCTTCTTTTTCTGGCGGGCGGGGCGGGGGCCCTGGCACGCTACGGTGTTTCGGAACTGGCCAACACGCTGGTGGGGCGGCAGTATCCGCTGGGGACCTTTGTGGTCAACGTGCTGGGCTGCTTCCTGTTCGGGCTGATCTGGGAGCTGGCCGCGGTGCGCCTGCTCATCTCGGACACGGTGCGCCTGATCATCCTGGTGGGCTTCATGGGGTCGTTCACCACCTTCTCGTCCCTGATCTTCGATTCCTTCGCCCTGGGGCAGACCCGTCTGGCCCTGCTGCTGTTCAATATCGGCGCCCAGACCATCCTGGGCTTCGCGGCCCTTTTCCTGGGCATGACCGTGGGCAAGCACTGGTAGGCCCGGCGCGGTTCAGCGCCCCCCTTCCTCCGGCGGCAGCTCGCGCAGGCGTTCCACCAGCCAGCGACCGGCCGTGCCCAGGGGCTCGACCCAGGCCAGCTCCACCGCGGTGGCGCTGATGCCGTCGTCAAAGTCCAGTTCCAGCAGCTTGAGGCGCCCCTGTTCCACAAAAGGGCGGGCCAGCTGGGCCGGGAAGACCGCAAAGCCCATGCCCGCCAGCAGCATCTCCTGCAACTGGTAGAACTGGCTGTAATGCACCAGATGGCTGCTGAGGCGGAAACTGTCGTAAAAGGCATCGGAACTGATGACGCCCGGTAGGGGCAGGAGCTGGCGGTGCCGCAACAGGTCGTCCAGGGAAAGACTGCCCCGGATGCGGCTCAGGGGATGGTCGGCAGCGGCCACCACGCGCCAGATGATGCGCCCGGCCATGACCGACTGGCCGCCGTGATCGTAGCGCAGGCGCGCCGGGGCCAGCAGGATGTCCACCGTATGGCGGGCGCTGCTGTCCAGCTGGCGCAGCTTGTCGCAATGCAGGACGGAATCCTCGCCGTCATACAGGAATATCTCCAGCAGCGGGAAGGCCTGTTGCAGTTCCACCAGCGCGGCCCGCACCTCCGGGAACATGACGAAGCCGTGCAGGCCGATGCGCAGCTGCCCTTCCTGCCCCTGGCCCCGTGTGGCGGCCAGGTTCTCCAGCCCCTCCAGGCGCGGGATGATGTCCAGGGCGTGGAAGTAGAATTGCCGCCCCAGGTCGGTCAGCACCGGACTGCGGCCCGGGCTGCGCCGGAACAGGGGCGCGTCCAGATCTTGCTCGAAATGCCGGATGACCTGCTGCACGGCCGCGCCGCTCACGCCCAGACGGCGTCCGGCGGCCGAGAAGGAGCCGGTTTCGGCCACGGCCCAAAGATAGTGCAGGCGTTCCGTGGTGATGATCATGTGTGCCTCCCGCAGACAGGGCATTCCGGCCTTGGGACAGAGGGCCGGAGCCATGCCGCCGCCCGTACCCTCCGGCGTTCCCGCCGTTGTCCCTGCCGCATCCTTTACCGGGCGGGGCCTCTTCCCGATGCCGGACAGCCGGTCCCTTCAGGCGTCCGCCCCTTTCCCGTCCATTCCATGTGCCGACACTCAGGCCAGCTTGAGCAGGGCCACGCCCGCGATGATGAGCGCGATGCCCGCAAGCCGCAGCGGCTGCACGGGGTCGCCGAAAAGCAGGGCCCCGGCCAGAAAGGTACCGGCCGCGCCTATGCCTGTCCAGACGGCGTAGGCCGTCCCGATGGGGATGTGCTTCTGGGCCATGAAGAGCAGGGCGCCGCTGACGAGCATGCAGACGCCCGCCATGATGAATCCGGGCAGACGCCACAGGCCCGATTGCGCCCATTTGAGGCCCAGCGGCCAGCCTATCTCGCACAGTCCTGCCAGTATCAGGAGCAGCCATGCGTTCATCCTGCTTCCTCCTTCCACGAAAATGTGGTGCTGATGGTCCGCGTCCCGGAAGGGACGATCCCGCCTTTGTAGCACGGGACGGCAGAAGGAGTCTTGCACGAGCGTAAAGCGCGGCTTTCAGGCTGCCATAAAAAAGAGGCCCGCAAAGGGCCTCTTTTTTATGGCCTGATGGGCAGGGCGCACAGGGGCATGGCAGTGCCGCCGGATGCCTCGTGCGGGTGTCGCCCGGCCAGTCTAGCGGATGAAGTTGGTAGGCTGCCAGGGTTCCACGGCAGGCGGGGTGATGCCCGCCTTGCGGCCGGCCTCGATGCAGTGCAGCAGCCAGGCCATGTTGTCGCCCAGGGTACGCATGATCTGCAGGCCCTCGGCATCCTGCACGGCTTCTTCCGCATTGTTGCCGTGGATGGAGTTCCAGTACTGGGAGGAGACCACGGGCATGCGGGCGATGGTGAAATACTTGTTGAGGCGGTCGAAGGAAGCGCTGGCCCCGCCGCGACGACAGCTCACCACAGCGGCCGCGGGCTTGAAGGCGTAGGGGGCGGACTTCATGTAGAACATGCGGTCCAGCAGGGCGCACAGGCTGGCATTGGGCCCGGCATAATAGACGGGCGAGCCCACCACCAGACCGTCGGCCTCACGCATGCGTTCGACGCATTCGTTGACCGGATCGTCCTTGAAGACGCACAGGCCGGTCCGGGCACACTTGCCGCAGGCGATACAGCCGCGGATGGCCTTGTGGCCCACGTGAAGCGTGGTGGTCTCGATACCGGCCTTTTCCAGTTGCTGGGCCACAGTGGCCAGGGCCGTGGCCGTGCTGCCCTTGGGATGGGGACTGCCGTTGATGAGCAGGACCTGCATGGGGATACTCCTTGGTTGAAAACACCCGGTCGCCGACGCGCCGGGACCCTACAGATAAGGACTGCCCGCCGGGAGTAAAGGGGGCGGGCAGGATGCGGCAAAAAAGGGAGAGGATCCGGCACGGCCTTTGGTGCCCCGGCGAGGCCGCTCCGCATGGGCAGCCCGCGGCAGACGGTTTTCTGCAACAGGATACAAGGCAGGCGGCCGCATCCCGGCATGTCGGGCCGCTGTGCTTTCGCGCGAACGCTGGCCGGGGCTGCACACGCATTCCCCGGCACCCGTCCATGCTTTAGGATTGGGCCTCGGCCGTCCTGTTCCCCGGCAGTTCGTTGGCCAGCGTGGCGCCCAGGATGAGGACGGTGCCGCACAGTTCCGCCGGGCCGAAGGGCTGGTGCAGGAAGAGGGTGGCCAGCAGGATGGCGGTGACGGGATCCACATAGCTGAGTACGGCCGTGGTCTGGGCCGGGAGACGGCCCACAGCCGAGAAGAACAGGATATAGACCAGGCCCGTGTGGACGATGCCCACCACCAGCAGCAGGAAGAGCGTGGAGGGCGCGGGAGCAAGACCGTGCAGATGTCCGCCCAGCAGCACATAGGGCAGCATGACCAGGGCGGCGGTGCAGAGCTGGCAGAAGGTGGTCTCCAGCGTATCCAGCCCGCGCAGACGCTTGTTGAGGAGGATGAGGGAACAGTAGAGCAGGGCGGCCGCCAGCCCGAAGGCGATGCCGCGCGGGTCCTGCCGGCTGCCGGTGAACACGCCGGAGATGCACACGGCCCCCAGCACGGCCAGCAGGGTGCAGACGATCTTGCGGCGGGTCAGGCGTTCGCCGAGCACCAGGGGCGAGAGCAGGATGACGAAGACCGGCGCCATGTAATAGCAGAGCGTGGCCACGGCGATGCCCGTATGGCGGAAGGCCTCGAAAAGGAAGATCCAGTTGAAGCCCAGGGCCGCGCCGGAGAGCAGGAGGCAGAGGGCATTCTTGCGGATGGCCTGACCGTGCAGGGGCGTTTTTTTCAGGCGCAGCACCAGCAGCAGGAAGAGGGTGCCGATGACGGCCCGGGCACAGGCGATGACCGCCGGGGGCAGCGGGATGTAGTGGACGAAGAGGCCGATGCTGCCCACGATGAACATGGCGGCGGCCAGTTTGCTTTTTTCCATGACGTGGTTCCCTGTGGTTCGTTTTCTGTTCGACAGGGCTTGAGAGGGGGAGGGCGTTTTTGGGGCAAAAACTGCCCCTCCCCCTCTCAAACTCTCCCCCACCCCGAAAAAACCTTCTTTGGGTCTGACCCGATGGTCTCCGTCGCTGCCTCGCAGGCGCTGTCATCGTGTTGCAGCCCTTTGTGCCGTCACGCAGGCCGAAAGCGGCCGGCAGGCATTTTCTCCGTATCACCGGGAGACCGGCATGGCGGCAATTGCGGCGGCAGACATGGGAAAACCCTCTTGCGTATCACCGGGAGACCGGCAGCCGTGTGCTCCCCGTCGCTTCTTCTCTGTCCTGCCGGTGACCAGAGCAAATGTTTTTGGCAGGAGGAGGGGAGCGCGAGGGGAGGAGGGAGACCTTTTTTCAAAAAGGGCCCCTCCTCCCCTCGCCCATCCCAAATCACAGACCGGCGTCGATAAGGGCCAGCAGCTCGGCGGTCTTTTCTTCCAGCAGGGCCCTGTCCGCACGGCTCTCCACGTTGAGGCGCAGCAGGGGCTCGGTGTTGGACATGCGCAGGTTGAAGCGCCAGTCGCCGAACTCCAGGTTGACGCCGTCGATGGCGTCTTCATAGGTGGCGGCGGGGGCGTAGTGGTCGCGGATCTTGCGCATCAGGGCCGGGGCGTCGGCCACGCGGCGGTTGATCTCGCCGCTGCAGGGCCAGGCGTCCATGCGTTCGCGCACCAGCTCGGCCAGGGGCTTGCCGTGGCGCTGCATGGCCGCGATGACCAGCAGCCAGGGCAGCATGCCGGAATCACAGTAGGCAAAGTCGCGGAAGTAGTGGTGGGCGCTCATCTCGCCGCCATAGACGGCATCTTCGGCGCGCATGCGTTCCTTCATGAAGGCATGGCCCGTCTTGCCCATGACGGGGATGCCGCCGCCCGCCTGGATGAGTTCGCGGGTGTTCCAGTAGACGCGGGTATCGTAGATGATCCTGGCACCGGGGAAGCGGGGCAGCAGCTCGGAAGCCAGCAGGCCCACCAGATAGTAGCCTTCGATGAAGTTGCCTTCGTTGTCGTAGAAGAAGCAGCGGTCAAAGTCGCCGTCCCAGGCGATGCCCAGGTCGGCCTTGTGTTCGCGCACGGCCCGGGCCGTGGCGGCGCGCTTTTCGGGCAGCAGGGGATTGGGCACCCCGTTGGGGAAGGTGCCGTCGGGCTCCATCTGGCAGAAGATGAATTCGTGCGGCAGGTGCGGGGCCAGCTCCCTGAGCAGCAGACCGGCACAGCCGTTGCCCGCGTCGGCCACGATCCTGAGGGGCTTTTGCGCGGCGGCGCCGGTGTAGTCCAGGATGCGGCGGACGTACTCCTGCCGGAAGCTGACCGGCGTCACCGGGGCTTCGTCCGCAGGCAGGTTCACGCCCGCGGCCAGCTGGGCCGCCACGCGGTCGCGCAGATCGTGCAGACCGGAATCGCCGCTCACGGGCCGGGCGCCGCGCAGCACCAGTTTGAAGCCGTTCTCGTCGGCCGGGTTGTGGCTGCCGGTGATCATGATGCCGGCGTCGAAGTCCTGCCGGGCGGCGGCATCGTAGATCTCCTCGGTACCGCACATGCCCAAGCTGAAGACCCGGGCCCCGGCCTGATGCAGGCCCGCGGCCAGCGCGGCGTGCAGCACCGGGCCGCTCAGACGGGCATCGTAGCCGAGGACGACGCGCCGGGCGGCAAAATGTTCGGCCACGGCGCGGCCCAGGGCAAAGGCCAGCTCGGGGGACAGGGGATCGGGCACCTTGCCGCGGATGTCATAGGCCTTGAAGCAGGAAAGATCGGTCATGGGGGCTCCTTGAGGGGGCCGGTACGGCCCGTGACGGGGGCCTTCCGGTAAGAAGGGTAAAATCGTCCGGCGCAGGCAAACGGCGTTTGGGAGCCGTTGCGGCTGCCGGAGATGTCCTAGCCCTGGACGCACCAGGGATCGCACAGGGGACGGCAGCGGCAGAAGCGGGCGAAGGCGGCGGCGCTGATGCGCAGCGCCTCTTCCACGGGGGCCGCTCCGTCAAAACCGTAGATGATGGTCAGACAGACGCGCGTCCGTTCATCCACCAGAGCGCGGGTGGAATCGCTGACAGGGCTGCCGAAGGGGCCCAGCGCATCGGCCAGCAGGGGCAGGTTCTCCAGATTGAGGCCGCCCTTGCCGATACCTTCGTAGGTCTCGCCCGGCAGGCCGCGGCGGAAGGTGATGTCGCCCCGAAGATTGGCAAGCGTGTAGCTGCCCAGGGAAAAGCCCGTCTCCAGCGAGGCGATGTTGTTGGCGTCCACCACGCTGTTGATGGCGTACAGTCCCTTGCCCTGCTTGAGGCGGCGGTACAGGGCCTCGGAAGAGATGCGGTAGCGGCCGGGGTCCTTGCCGCAGGCCTTGCAGCCCGCACGCGAGGGCCCCAGGTTGGGCCACTGGGCCAGGGGCTCGCCTTCCATGCGGGCCACGAGACGGGGGGCCAGCTCGTTGTCCAGATAGTCCTGACAGTCGGGGCGGCTGGGTTCGACCTCCACTTCATGGACGAGACAGCCCAGGCAGAGGCCGGGCACACGGGCGAGGATGTCGGCATCGGGACGGATGACGGGACGGGTAAAAGGAGAATCGCTCACGGGATGATCCTTGGCAGAGTCTGTACGGCGTCACCGGCCGGCACGGTGGACGCGGAAGCGCGGGGACGTGCCGGCGCGCCGGTCCCTGCGGCAGGGCAGGGACAAAAGCTGATTTTAGCACGGGGCGACAGCGGCCTCAAGCCGGAGGGGCGGGGCCGGAGCGGAAGGATCGGGCTTCCCGGAGGCGGGAGCCGGAAAGGGACGGTCCGGCAGGCGCGTTTTCGGGAAAATATGGTGCAACCGCAGGAGAGGGCCCGGCCCTGTGCGAAAGGCAAGGGCAGGAAAACTGGGCGTTGACGGATCTTGTGCGCGTTTTCCGCTTTTGGCGGGCCTGTCCTGTCTGCGCTCCCTTCTCCGTGCGGGCTGGTGTGGAGAGGCGGACAAAAAAAGGAGCATCCGGCGGGGATGCTCCTGTTGAAGGTGACGCACGGCGCCGGAGTTGTGCGGACGGCGCTGTGTGGACATGAAGGAAAAAGAAGACGGCAGGCCTGAGCCTGCCGTCCTGGTATCAGTCTTCCACGGGGTTGACGGAATCCGCGAAGGGATGGGGACCGGAGAAGTCCACATCGGCGGGGATCTGGCACACGTGGCTGTTGAGGTGGCTGCCGTCCCAGTGGTGCAGCATGTAGCCGGGCATCTCCATACGGAAGGTGTCGCCGCCCTGGGGGCTGAGGTCGAGGTCGATCTGCATGGAGATGGAAGGCACGGTCAGGGCCAGGCCCTGCGCCCAGGCAGTGAAGATGGGGCGGTGCATGTGGCCGCAGCACAGACGGGCCCAGGGCGCGCGGGACAGCACGTCACGCAGCAGGTCGGCGCCTTCGAAGGGTTCGTCCATGGCTCCCATGCCCGTGATGAAGGGCGGATGATGCATGAAGACCAGGGCCGGGCGGCTGCTGTCTTCCTGCAGGCAGGCGTCCAGCCAGCGGGCCATGGCTTCGGGACAGTGCCCGCTGTGGGAACCGGGCTCCATGCTGTCCAGCATGACCAGGCGCACTTCGCCCATGTCCACGCAATGGCAGACGCGCGGCGGCACGGGGCTTTCTTCGGGCACCCAGCCCTTGAGGATGGCACGCATGCGGTCACGACGGTCATGGTTGCCGGGCACGGCGTAGATGGGCACGGGCAGGTCGCCGAGTGCCTCGTAGAGCATGTGGTAGGCATGCTCGTCACCGCTGTCGGCCAGGTCGCCGGTGATGACGATGGCGTCGGGCATGCGGTTCAGGGCGTGCAGATAGGCCGCCGCCGTGCGCAGGCAGGCGGGCGTGTCCACCTTGCGGAAGGAGAGCTTGCCGTCGCCGCGCAGATGCAGGTCCGATATTTGCAGGATTTCCATGATGACAACCCGTATACGCCTAGATATGCTCGGCGTCGTCACCGTGCTTGCGCTGGGCGGCGATGCTCTTGCGCTGGATGGCAAAGGCCGAGAGGGCGCTGGTCACGGCCGCGAGCAGGGTGAAGAGGCAGACATACAGGGGATCGCCTTCGTTCCAGTTGATGAGGAAGGTACACAGGCCGGGCACGATGCCGGCCACCAGGAAGCCGGGGAACTGGTAGACGATGGAGATGCCGGTGTAGCGCACGTCCGGCGGGAACAGGTCGGAGAACAGGGCGGCTTCGGGGCCGAAGACACCGGCGTAGAACACGCTGATGGGGATGATGATGGCCAGGGCGATGAGGAAGAGGCTGCCGCCGCTGCCTTCCATGAGCCAGAACGACGGGAAGATGGACAGACCGCAGAGCAGGCTGGACACACCGTAGACCATGCCGCGGCCGTAGCGGTCGGCCAGGCGGCCGGCGATGAGGATGAAGGGGCACATGAGCAGGGCCGCGATCATGACGATGGTCAGGGCCTGGGTGCGCTCGATGCTGATGTACTGCACCAGGTAGCTGATGACGAACACGGCCAGCACGTTGAAGAACACGCCGTCGATCCAGCGGGCGCCCACGCCCAGGGCGATGTTGCCGGGATGGTTGCGGCAGACCTTGACGATGGGCAGGGTCTTGTCGGCGGTCTTGCCGGAATCCTTGGCCTTCTGGAAGTCGGGGGTCTCAAGGATGTGCAGGCGGATGTACAGGGCCACACCCACCAGCACCACGCTGATGAGGAAGGCGATGCGCCAGCCCCATTCCAGAAACTGCTGGTCGGTCAGGCTGGCGGAGAGCAGGGCCACCACGCCGGAGGACAGGCACAGGCCCGTGGCCAGGCCCATCTGGGGGATACTGGCATAGAAGGCGCGCTCACGCTTGCTGGCGTATTCGTAGGTCATGAGCACGGAGCCGCCCCATTCGCCGCCCAGGCCCAGGCCCTGCATGAGGCGGAAAGTCTGGAGGATGATGGGAGCGGCGATGCCGATCTGGGCATAGGGGGGCACCAGACCGATGCCGATGGTGGCCACGCCCATGATGAGCATGGTCAGCACCAGCATGCTCTTGCGGCCGATCTTGTCACCGAAGTGGCCGAAGACGAAAGCGCCGAACGGGCGGGCCAGGTAACCGATGGCAAAGGTGCTGTAGGCCAGCAGGGTCCCGATGAAGGGGTCGTCGGTGGGGAAGTAGAGCTTGTTGAAAACGATGCCCGCCACGACGCCGTAAAGGAAGAAATCGTACCATTCGATGGTGGCGCCCAGCAGGCTGGCCAGGGCCACGGTACGGATCTGTTTCTGGGAGGGAGGATTCATGCCTGCTCCTGAAAATTTGGTTGAAGTTTATTTAATTTTTAATCATCGGGGCCGCTCCGGGGCCGCCCGGCAAAAGACGCTGGGAGAAGGCTGCCATAGCAGGAAAAATAAGACAAGAGGGGCAAGGCCTGGACAGAATATTTTCATGGAAATGTAACATTATTTTACATGAAAAAGGCTAAAATCGACCGTTTTGGCAGGCAGTCTTGATTAATTTTTAATTAAAAATTAAATTTAACAGCAACGGTTTTTATCTATTGCGCAGGGAGGTGCCCATGCAACGCAGCCAGCGCGTCACTCTGGCAGACATCGCCGCCCGCAGCGGCGTCTCCACAGCCACCGCGTCCATGATCCTTTCGGAGCGGCCGGACGTCTCCTTCTCGCGCGAGACGGTCCTCAAGGTGCGCGAGGCGGCCGAGGCCCTCGGCTACCGGGGCATCCGGCGGCACCGGCCCTCGCACCTCATGGCCGAGAAGAGCGTGGCCATCCTCTGCCCCAATGTGGTCAACCCCTACTATGCGACCCTGGTGCAGTCCGTGCAGGATGCCGCCGCCCGGCACGACTACGACACCATGGTCTTCCCCACCTACCGTGATGCCGCTGTGGAGGCCCGCCTGCTGCGTACCCTGTCGGCCGCTTCCATCGGGGGCATCGTCTTCTGTGCCATGCCGCTGTGCCCGGCACAGGCCGAACTGGCCAACCGGGAGACGCCCGTGGTGGTCATCGGCGACAGGGACGCCAGCCTCAATCTGGATACGGTGGAACTCAACAACTATAACGCGGGCGTGCTGGTGGCCCGCTACCTCATCGGGCTGGGGCACCGTTCCGTCGCCTGCATCGCCACGCCCCTGAACAAGGACAATTCGGCACGGCTGCGGCGTCTGGAAGGCCTGCGCGACGTGTTCCGCGAGGCCTGTCCCGAAGGCCGCTTCCTTGTCCGCACCTGTACCATCACGCCCGAACAGGAGCGCGGCGACCTGAACATCGAGCACCGCACCGGCTACACTCTGGCCCGGCGCTGCATGGCCGAGCGGGACATCACGGCCTTCGTGGCCGTCAACGACATGGTGGCCTACGGCGTGCTGGACGCCATCCTGGAGAGCGGCGCACGGGTGCCGGAAGATTACAGCCTGTGCGGCTTCGACAATATCTATCCTTCGCACTTCTCGCGGGTGGGCCTGACCACGGTGGAGCACCACATCGCGGAAAAGGGCCGCAGCGCGCTGGAGATGCTCCACAACCGCATCACCAGCGGCCCCGGGTGCAGCATCACCCGCGTGGAGGTGATGCCGGAGCTGGTCGTGCGCAGCAGCACCGGGCCCGCGCCCGTACAGCGGCAGGCGGGCGGGCCGCTGGGCAGGCCGCAGGACGAAGACGAGGGGCGGTAAAAAAAATTTGACGCGCCATCTTGCCAGCCGGAACGCCGACGGCTATGCTGCCTCCTGTCTTTCGGGACAGAAATTCGCCTCATGAAGGATACGCCATGAAAAAGATCGCAACGCTCCTCCTGGCCGCCGGCCTGCTCTTTTCCGCCGCAGGCATGGCCCAGGCCATCGACTTCAAGATCCGCGGCCAGTGGATCATGGCCTTTGATTACGGCGAGCATGGCGCCTTCACCGGCGGCAACGGCATGACCGGTTACAAGAAGGGCAACGAGGACAACTTCGAGGCCCGTCAGCGCCTGCGCCTGCAACTGGATGCCGTGGCCTCGGAAAACCTTTCCGGTTCCGTCATCTTTGAAATGGGCGACCAGATCTGGGGCCAGAGCGCCACCGGCGGTGCCCTGGGCGCCGACGGCACGGTGGTGGAAGTCAAGAACGCCTGGCTGGACTGGATGGTGCCGGATACCGACATCAAGGTCCGCATGGGCCTGCAGGGCTTTTTCCTGCCCAGCATGACCACCGGCAGCCAGGTGTGGGGCGATGACGCCGCCGGCATCACGGCCAGCTGGCAGATCAACGAGAACGTGGCCCTCACCGCTTTGTGGGCGCGCCTGTACAACGACAATTTCCAGGGCTACGGCGACGACGGCCTCCGCAAGAACTACATGGACAATGTGGATGTGGCGGCCCTGCTGCTGCCCCTGACCTTCGACGGTTTCCGCCTGACGCCCTGGGCCATGTACGCGGGCATCGGTCCCAACAGCCTTGATGCCGACCACGCCAACGACTGGAAGAGCGTGGGCGTTTCGGGCATCCAGTATCTGGCGGGCATGCTGCCTGCCGGTGGCGCGTCCCACAACAGCCGCATGGACCTGTACGGCAATGCCTTCTGGGCGGGCCTGACCGGTGAGCTGACCCTGCTGGATCCCTGGCGCATCGCCTGGGACCTGAACTACGGTTCCGTGAGCTATGACGACACTTCCGCCAACCGCGCCGGCTGGCTGGCCTCGCTGCTGGTGGAATACGATCTGGGCTGGACCAAGCCCGGCATCTACGGCTGGTACGCTTCCGGCGATGACGACGACCGCGGCAACGGTTCCGAGCGCATGCCCTATCTCAGCGTGGCCAACGTGCACAACGCCTGGTCGCACTATGCCTTCAACGGCAACGAGTACATCTCCCGCGAAGGCGCGGTGGGCAACGGCATGACGGGCACCTGGGGCGTGGGCCTGCAGCTGCGCGACGTCAACGTCATCGAAGACCTGTACCAGACCTTCCGCGTCAACCTCATCGGCGGTACCAACGACCCCGGCATGGCCAAGTGGCTGTCCTCGCAGGGGCTGGCGGCCAATTCCGGCGCCCTGTCCGGGACGGTGGGCATGGACGGCCTCTACCTGACCCGCCAGGACTATGCCCTGGAATGGGGCCTGACCAGCACCACGAAGGTGACCGAGAATTTCACCGTGGCCCTGGATGTGGCCTATGTGGCCCTGTGGCTGGATCATGACAGCAGCGTGTGGGGCAACAGCCGCATGAACGGCCGCAACGACGAAGTGCGCGACGCCTGGAACTTCAGCCTTTCCTACATGTACAGCTTCTAGCAGGCTGCCCGCAGCCTGACGGGAGTACAACGCAAAACGCAAAAGCGGCGGACGGGAAAATTCCTGTCCGCCGCTTTTATTATGGGCTTTAGCCTGTTGAGCGCCTGACAGGCGCGAAACAAAAAACCACCCGCTATGCGGGTGGAGACAATACGTTATACACACAAAAACACCTTTCCGCTACGATGAAGTTGTTCAAGCCCATCGCAACATTAACGGAAAGGTGTTTTTGTTATGGGAACCAAGGCTCATAGCCTAGCGCATACGAAATGGTTGTGCAAGTATCATATCGTCTTTACTCCAAAATATAGAAGAAAAATAATCTTCGCACAGCTCCGTGAAAGTATAAAAGAAATTCTGCAATGCCTCTGCAAATATAAAGGGGTTGAGATTCTGGAAGGGCATCTGATGCCGGATCATGTCCACATGCTGGTGTCCATTCCTCCTAAAATCAGTGTGGCAAATTTCATGGGCTACCTGAAAGGGAAAAGTTCGTTGATGATATTCGATAAGCACGCAAACCTTAAATATAAGTTTGGCAACAGAAAATTTTGGGCCGAAGGATATTATGTCAGTACGGTGGGGCTTAATGAGGCAACGATCAAAAAATATATCCAGGATCAGGAACGTCACGACATTATGAGAGACAAGCTGACATCACGCGAATATCAAGACCCCTTTAAGGGGTAGCCAAGGCGGCAAGGGCACTGGGCTTGAACAGCGTGAAAGCCAGCGTCTTTAGGCGCAGCCGGTAACAGGCCCTTACAGGGCCAGAGCAAACCACCCGCTTTGCGGGTGGTTCTGATTAGGGCTGCGGGCAGGACCGGCATGGGGAGGACCGGGCCCGCCCTGCGGGAAAGTGCTCTTTCCCCGGCAGCCGTGCTCCGGGCTTTTCCCCGGGGCGACCCGTTTTAATCTTCAACGAAAGGCTTGAGCAGATCCTTCAGGATCGCTTCGCGCTTCGCAAAGATGTCGAGCATGGCCTGGCGGTCCAGGATGCGGTACGGCACGCCGGTCTTCTTCAGGTTCTCGATGACGAGCGGATCATTGAACATCTTGTAGGCCTGCTGGGCGGCCTTTTCCACGATGGCCTTGTCCACGCCCACGGGCAGGGCGTAACCGCGGAAGTTGGTGGTCGCGTCATCCAGGGTCTTGTAGCCCTGTTCGATGAAGGTGGGCACATCGGGGATGAATTCATGACGCTGCAGGTCGGCGATGCCCAGGACCTTGATCTTGTCCAGGGCGCGCATGGCGATGGACAGGTTGTTGAAGCTGCCCATGACCTTGCCCGCCATGACGGACTGCAGAGAGTCGGAGCCGCCCTTTTCAGGCACGTAGGTCAGCTTGACGTTGGCTTCCTTGGCCAGGAGCAGCAGGGCGATATGGTGGCCGACGAACAGGCCCGAACCGTTCAGGGTCACCTTGCCGGGATTCTTTTTGGCAAATTCCACCAGGTCGGAAACGCTGTTGAAGGGAGAATCCTTGGACACGAACAGGACGACAGGGTCAGCGGCAAAGTTGGCCAGCGGCTCAAGGGTGCGGATGCTGTACTTGGCATTCTTCTTGACGATGGACTGAGCGATGAAGTTGGGCAGGTTGTAGACGGTCATGGTCAGGCCGTCACGGCTGCCGCGGTCCATGAACCAGTTCCAGCCCGTCAGGCCGCCGGCACCGGCCTTGTTGAGGATGACGATGGGCTGGCCGAAGTATTTTTCGGCAGGCATGGCGCAGATACGGGCCTGCACATCCGTCTGTGAGCCGACGGAATACGTACAGACGGCCGTGATGGGGCCGTTGGGATACTCATCGACAGGGGCCGCGTTTGCAGTCAGGGGCAGCAGCAGCGCCAGCACACTGAGGATGCGGAGGAAAAAGCGGTTCATACCATACTCCTTTGTTGCAGATTGAAGCTCTGTATGCCTTAGCCGTTAAAACGGCATGAATCCCTTGGGGATCTGGACCGTCAGGGCGACGGTGAACAGAAGGTAGAGGAAACCGATGCAGGCGAAGGAGACGAGTATCCGCTTGCCGACGCCCGCCGGCGTGACCTGCATGGGTTGGGCGATGAGCGAAACGACGATCATATAGACGAACGAGGACAGATAGAACCCGGCGATCTCGAGGACGCCGATATACAGGACGGTCAGCAGGCAGAGGATCCCGACCCTTTTGAGGGGATAGCCCTTCAGCGTCATGATGGCGTCGATCTTCTGCCTGTGGTGCAGGAAGGCCTGCACATACTGGCCGAGATTGCATGCTGCCATCAGGTACAGGAGGAACCGGGGCACCAGCAGGGACTGTTCGTCCTGGGGGCCGTCGAGCTGGAAGGCAAAAAAGGCGATGATGAGGGTCATGACCACAGCGGCAGCGAATTCCCTAGGCATTGGCGGCCTCCTTTTGCTGGCTGGCGAGCCTGGCCTTGGCCCTGCGGGCAAAGCGGATCTCGCTGAAGATGGCATATGCCAGAGACAGGACGCACAAGCCGATAAGGACCTGATTCAGCGTCCCGCTGAAAAAGTACTGCCAGAGGCCTACGTCGGTGTTGGCGATCAGCCTGCCCCGCAGGAAGTTCTCTTCGGCCAGGGGGCCCAGGATGATGCCCAGGACGATGGGCGCGCTGGG
Organism: Desulfovibrio piger; assembly: GCF_951793255.1. Taxonomy (NCBI): domain Bacteria; kingdom Pseudomonadati; phylum Thermodesulfobacteriota; class Desulfovibrionia; order Desulfovibrionales; family Desulfovibrionaceae; genus Desulfovibrio; species Desulfovibrio piger. The sequence goes on along the minus strand of NZ_OX636706.1, from coordinate 311,508 downwards.
GATGCCCAGCTTCTTGAAAAGCAGCATGAGCGCACCCAGGCTGAACATGATGAGCACGTCGTCAAAGCTGTTCTGCACACAGTAAGAGCCGAAGACGCACAGGATCATCACCGTACCGAACATCATGTAGTTGGGGACGTTGCTGACGACATGGGTATAGCGCGAAGCCAGGATGCCGAAGCCGAACATGAAGAACTGGGCCAGGAACATGCCGATGATGAAGGGATAGGTGATGTCGGCATTTTTCGTGAACAGTTCCGGTCCGGGGAGCAGGCCCTGGATCAACAGGCCGCCCAGCAGGACGGCTGCCGTGGGACTGCCGGGGATGGAAAGGGTCAGCAGGGGGATGCAGGCGGGAGCGACCGTGGCGTTGTTGGCGCATTCGCTGGCGCAGACCCCTTCAGGATCCCCGGTACCGAAGCGTTCGGGGTTCTTGTCCATCTTCTTCACCTGGTCATAGGCCATCAGGCCCGCCACCTGAGCTCCGGCTCCGGGGATGACGCCGATGATGGTGCCCAGGATGCTGCCGATGGTCAGGGTGCGCAGATAATGGACATGCTTCTTGATGACCTTGCCCAGCAGACCTTCCTTGATCTGGACTTTCACCCTTTCGAAAATGACATGGGAGTCTTCCATCATCTCGACCACCTGGGGCACGGCAAAAAGGCCGATGAGGGCCGGGACGATGGCGATGCCGGACGTCAGGGATTCGTGGAAGATGAACCGTCCTTCCCCGGTCACGTTGCTTTCGCCGATGCAGGCCAGCAGCAGGCCCAGTGCGCCGCCGAAAAGGCCCTTGAGCATGGCGCCGGAAGAAAGGCCGGCGATGACGGTGATGCCGAAGACCGTCGTCCAGAACAGCTCGGACGGACCGAACTTCATGGCGAATTCGGACATGGGAGGCGTAAGGAAGATCAGGGCGAGCGCCCCCACGACCCCGCCGATAAGGGACGAGAAAAAGGTGGTGTAGAGGGTTTCCTGCGCACGTCCCTGCTTGGCCATGGGATAGCCGTCAAGCAGTGTGGCGATGGAGGCCGGGGCCCCCGGAATGCTCAGCAGGATGGCCGAGATGGACCCGCCTGCCACGGCGGAAGTATACACGGCGCCCAGGAGCAGCAGTGAGGGAACAGGAGGCATGTAAAAGGTGAAGGGCACCAGCAGGGCCACAGCCATGGTCGGGCTCAGCCCCGGCATGGCCCCGAAGAAAAGCCCGCCGATGGAGCCGCAGACAAGGACCAGCAGATTGGACCATGTGAGGACATCGGGCAAATAGGTAGAAGTCATTTCATAATTCTGGAGAAAATTTAAGGTTTCGGTTAGTCTCAAAAAATGAGCAAAGCCGAAATGCTAACTGATGATCAATGGTCTGTCCTGGAACCTCTTTTTCAGAAAGAGCGCACAGGCGCAGGACGTCCACAAATTCATTCTGACAGAGAAGTTTTAAATGGCGTCCTCTGGGTCTTGCGTACAGGCGCGGCATGGGCGGACTTACCGGACAGGTTTCCATCTTCCGCAACTTGCTATCGGAGATTCAGCAAATGGGTAAAAGATGGAAGGCTTCGAAAAATTCTGGAGTCTCTGGCCCGGCATCTTGAAGATAATGGCCTGATAAATCTGGAAGAATGCTTCATTGACGGCACATTCGTTGTCGCAAAAAAAGGGGCCCAAAAGTGGGAAAGACCAAGCGGGGCAAAGGTACGAAGCTCATGGTTATTGCTGACGCTTCTGGTTTACCTATCGCCGTGTACACGGATTCTGCTAACCCTCATGAAGTCAGACTTGTCCAGGCTACAATCAATGAAATTGTCACGTTGGGACGACCCCGAAGAATTATTGGGGATCGTGCCTATGACAGCGATCCGCTTGATGAAGCCCTTGCTTCTCAGGGAATTGAACTCATCGCGCCGCACCGCAAGAATCGTAAAAAGCCGGCGACGCAAGACGGACGGCTCTTGCGCCGTTACAAAAGAAGATGGAAAATTGAACGCCTTTTTGCGTGGCTTAACAAATTTAAAAAGGCAATAACTCGTTGGGAAAGGTGCGTTGAACGTTTTACGGCTCTTGTCCACCTTGCTTTTTCTATGATTTTGTTGAGAAGAGTTATAAAAATTGCCCATTAATTATGAAATGAGTTCTAAGCAGTTGTTCCATAATCACACTCCTCAATCAGCTTTCGGTCGGCAGTCAGCGCTGTTTGACGTCAAAGGCGACGCATCCGTCAGCGTTGATCTTTTCAACCAGACCGAATTCCCAATCAAAATAGCCTTGCATGGAGGCTTTGGAGGCATGGATGTCCGTATAGGGGCGGTACCAGATGTCGTCTTCGGGGCACAGGGCACAGGGCATGCCGGTGGCAAAGGGGAGACCGGCCCGCATCCAGGCCGGCGTGCCGCCGCGGATGAAGTCTATACGGGCTTCCGGCCAAAGCTTCTGCGCATCCTGTGCCGCCAGGGCGGCCAGCTTTTCCTGATCAGCCGTCAGCAGGATATGTCCCGCGTCCGGATACTGGGCCCTGACCCTCGGCAGGAAGGAACGCACCACCCATTTGGCCGCCGGCACATGCTGCTCGCGGTGGCGGTTGCTGGCGCCGACGTTGAGGCACAGGATACCGGGCTCGTCCTCCAGCATGCGGGCAGCCTCTGCCGCCTCGATACCGCCGGGAACGACACCTTCTTCCCGGTGGTCTGCCTCCGTCGCGGCCAGACCGCCCAGGATGCCGGCAGCAGCGGCGATGCCGCCCCTGAGGACGAACACTTCCGGCAGCCCCATCTGCTGCAGCCAGTGGGCCGTCATGATGGCTCTGAGTTCGTCATCGTCCATCAGCACATACCGGCCGTTGCGGACCGCCGCATATTCGTCCGTTGCCTGGACGAGCTGCCCGCCCTGGGCCGAGACGGCACCGGGGATGTGCCCGGCCGCATATTCCTGAGGCTGGCGCACGTCGAAAAGATACAGGGTCCTGTTTGCGGCATCGGCCTGCCATTCGGCGACCGTCCGGGGCTCCACGAAACGGACATGGTAGGTCTCGGCCACCTGGCGGATACGCTGTGCGGCCACGCGTCTTCCTTCTTCTGTGCTGGGGGGGACGGGCCGGGGGGAACCGTATTCCAGATCGAAGCCGGACAGCTGCCAGTTCATGGTGCCGCCCTTGAGGGCCACGACCCGGTTGGGGACACCGGCATTGATCAGCGTCTGGGTGCCGATGATGCTCCGTGTCCGTCCGGCGCAATTGATGATGATGGTCGTGTCGGGATCCTTGACCACTTCGGCCAGCCGGTAGGTGACTTCGCATCCGGGAAGGTTGGTGCTCCCCGGGATGTTCATGTTGCGGTATTCGTTCACCGGCCTGACATCGATGACGATGGTGCGCTCGTCAGGATCATCCAGCAGGGCCTTGATCTCTTCGGGAGTGAGGCGGGGCGTATGCTGGACTTCTTCGACGTATTCGCCAAAGCCCTTGCTCAGGGCGCCGACCCCGTTGACGGTGACGAAACCGGCCGCTTCCCAGGCCTCCAGACCGCCTGTGACGATACTGACATCCTGATAGCCCATCCCGGTCAGGGCCGCGGCGGCACGGGCGCTCCTGTCAAGGTCTTGCGAGCGGCCGTCATCCATCACAAAAACGGCGGTCTTTTTGCAGGGGACGAGCGCTTCGACGCTGAGCTCGAGACGGCTGAGGGGGGCACAGCAGGCCAGCAGGATATGTGATCTGGAGAATTCTTCCTGCTCCCGTACGTCCAGCAGGGCAAATTCGTTTTTTTCGTGCAACCGCTTGTGCAGGTCGTGGACAGATATGCCGGCAGTGACAGTGCTCATGCATGGCTCCTTTTGAGAAAAATCCTGATGTGCGTCGGACAAAACGTCTGCGATTTGCCCGTTCTTTGCTGGAATGCAAAACAGCAGGAAGCGTGCCAAGATGAGTTGAGGGGGTTCTTTTAAGTAATTATATGAATTTATTGTCCCACTCAGGGAGGGGTAAAACCCCCACCTTTAGGTGGCGGCTTTAGCGTTTCTTTTGTAGTCTGTGGGCATGAGCAATTATCGTAAAGGCTCCCACAGTGTTTTTTCAATTCACCTGCACCTGGTCTGGATAACCAAGTACAGGAAAAAGATTTTGTCAGGCGACATCGCCCAGAGAGCCAGGTCGCTGATACGCGGCATCTGTGAAAAGCATCAGGTGGAAATTCTCAAAGGACATATAGCACCCGACCATATCCATCTTTTCGTTTCGATTTCACCAAGCCTTGCTGTGAGCAAGTTGATGCAACAACTGAAAGGCCGAACCGCGCATGCCATGATAAATGAATTTCCATTGTTGCGCCGCCAGTACTGGGGACGTCATATGTGGGCGCGTGGCTATTTCTGTTGCAGCAGTGGCAATGTGACCGATGAGGTCATTAAGCAATACATCACGCAACAGGAAGATGCAGATGAAACCTTCCGAATTGAGGGGGAATGACTTCAGCCTGCTTCAGCAGGGGCCATACCGGCTTTAGCCGGAACGCGACTTTAGTCGCCACGGTGAATCCACCGGCTTTAGCCGGTGGAGTGTTCAATGCATTCCTATGAAATCATTGAGGAATGTAAAAAGGCCATGGTGGGCTGCCCTGACGAGATCCATTATGATCTGATCAATTTCGAGACCGGCCCGCAGAAAGCGAGGGAATGCCTGGAGAACGGCTATGAAGTCATCCTTTGCCACGGGGGGACCGGGGACACGATCTTTCGTTCCGTGCCGCATTCCGTCGTGAAGATAGAGCGCTCCGACATGGATGTGCTGCGCGCCCTCCGGGTCGCAGAAAAATATTCTGACAGGATCATCCTTGCCTCGTATCAGGATGAATTCCACGACAGCATCGCCGTGGAGATGGAAAGGATCCTCAACATCAAGGTCCAGTGCGCCATCTATGATTCCCCTGCCATGATGCGGCAGGCCATCCAGCAATGCGTGCTGCAGGGCTTCAAGGTGCTCATCGGCGGCGGCGTCAGCAAGGCCTGCATGGAGGAGTACGGCGGGCGGGGCTTCATCATCAAGCCCTCACACCGCAGCATCCAGCTGGCCTTCAAGCGGGGACGCCACCTGGCGCAGTCCCAGCGTGAGGCAAAGCGCAGGAACGGGAACATGATGATGATCCTTGAACACCTGCAGGAGGGGGTGCTCTGCATAGATTCGGAGCAGCATGTCATCATCGCCAACAAGGCGGCCTATCAGTTCCTCAATGTGCCCACGCAGGCCGACGAATCCTTTTTCAGCAAATTTTTCAAGCCGCTCGGCCTTATAGACACCCTGAACGATCTGACGCCGAAAGAGAACAAGATCGTCGACCTGCAGGGCGAGGCATTCATCGCCACGACATATCCCCTCATCCTTTATTCCGATACGCCGTGTGCCGTGAGCCTGTTCCGCGATACCCCGTCCCTGCAGAGCATCAGCAACAAGATCAACAAAGAGCTTTATTCACGCGGCCTGTCGGCGCGCACGACGATCGACGACATAAAAGGACAGAGCCTGCCCATTCGGCAGATGAAGGAAAAATTGCGTCAGTACGCACCGTCAGACGTGAACATCTTCATCCAGGGGGAGACGGGCTCCGGAAAAGAGCTGGCCGCCCATGCCCTGCATGCCGGCAGCAGGCGCAAGAACAGGCCGTTCGTGGCCGTGAACATCTCGGCGGTGCCGTGCCAGCTCATAGAAAGTGAGCTGTTCGGCTATGAGGAGGGGGCCTTTACGGGGGCCAAACGCGGCGGCAAGGCCGGCCTTTTCGAGGTGGCCCACAAGGGGACGTTGTTCCTGGACGAGATCGGTGACATCAGTGAGGAGACCCAGCTGCGTCTGCTGCGGGTGCTCGAAACAGGAGAGATCCTGCGCATCGGCGGCAATCGCATGTATCCTGTCGATGTGCGGGTCATCTGCGCATCGAACAAGCCCCTTCTCCACTTGGTACAGAAAGGGCGCTTCCGCATGGATCTGTATTATCGCCTGTCGACGTTCAAGCTGACGGTACCGCCCCTGCGTCATCGTCTGGAAGACATCCCGCTGCTGCTCGATGCCGTCCTGAAAAAGTACCATTGCAGCAAAAAAGACCTGACGCCGCCCATCCTCGAATGTCTGCAGGGGCATTCCTGGCCGGGGAACGTGCGGGAATTGCTGGCGGTCATGGAGAATTATCTGCTGCTCCTGGGGGACAGGGCGCCTGATCCGGCTCTGCTGGCCGCCATCATGAAAGAACACAGTGCGGATAGCGTGGAAGATCTCTCCTTGCCCGCGGCGCCGACGTCTGCTCCCGGCCCTGACGGCCTTCTTCCCCCTCTTCAGGAGATGGAAGAAGAACAGCAGCCAACGCTCAAGGAGTATCTTGATACTGCCCGCGAGGCCCTGCTGCAGCGCACGATGGCAAAATTCGGAGGAGACAAAAGACTGGCCGCCCAGCAGCTGGGGATCGCCTATTCTTCGTTGTGCCGCCTGCTCAAAAAAGATTGAGGCAGCTGCCGGGAGCATGGGACAGGTGGAGGCAGGGCCCTGCCGCTCACTGGATCACGGCCCCATCCTCTTCAAAGGGGATGAGCAGCTGGCTCTGCTGGGTGCTGAGCAGCATGTTCTCCAGCACTTCCAGCAGGCGCTTGAGGCCGTCGCCGGTACGGGCGGAGACTGGGATGGCGTGCGGGAAGGCATCGGCCAGTTCGGCACGGGCGGGCACGTCCAGCAGGTCCCACTTGTTGAGCAGCAGGATGCGCGGCATATGCTGCAGCTCCAGCTCCTCGAGGATGGTCTCCACAGAGGTGATCTGCTGCAGCAGGTCGGGATGCGAGGCGTCGGCCACATGCACCAGCAGGTCGGCGGACTCCAGCTCTTCCAGCGTGGCGCGGAAGGCATCCATGAGCTCCTTGGGCAGGTTGCGGATGAAGCCCACGGTGTCGGCCAGGATGATCTCGCGTTCGGCCGGGAAGCGCAGTCGGCGGGTGGTGGGGTCGAGGGTGGCGAAGAGCTTGTTCTCGGCCAGCACCTCGGAGCGGGTCAGGTTGTTGAGCAGGGTGGACTTGCCCGCGTTGGTGTAGCCCACCAGCGCGGCCATGGGGATGCCGCGACGGGCGCGACGGGAGCGGGTGAAGGCCCGCTGGCGGCGCAGCTGGTCCAGTTCCTTGCGCAGGCGGGCCATACGCTCGCGGCTGCGGCGGCGGTCGGTCTCCAGCTTGGTCTCGCCGGGGCCGCGTCCGCCGATGCCGCCCATAAGGCGGTCCATGGCGCGGTTCTTGCCCGTAAGGCGGGGCTGGGTATAGCGCAGCTGGGCCAGTTCCACCTGGAGCTTGCCCGCGCGGGTCACGGCATGCTGGGCAAAGATGTCCAGGATGAGCTGGGTACGGTCCAGCACCTTGCGCTCGGTGATGTCGGCCAGGTTGTGGAGCTGGGCCGGGGAAAGCTCACCGTCGAAGACCAGGGTCCCGGCGCGGCCCTCCAGGGCCAGCACTTCCAGCTCGGCCATCTTGCCCTTGCCCAGGATGAATTTGGGATTGACCTGGGCCACGCGCTGCACCATGCGCCCGGCCACGGCCAGACCGGCGGTGCGGGCCAGCTCGGCCAGCTCGTCGAGGTTGCGCTCCTGGATGATGCGGGGCTGGGCCGCCACGGAGACCAGCAGGGCGCGGGGCGCGTCCGAGGCCTCGCGCGTGTCGTCGCTCCTGCGGGCCAGTTCTTCTTCCAGAGCTTCGGCGGTGGCGGCGAAATGGGCGCTGGTCTGGTCCCAGGGGCGGAGCTGCTCCACACGGTAGGGCTGCCCGGCCACGGGCGTGGGCAGCAGATGGGCCTCCTGCCATTGCACGGGGTCGCCGTCAGGATTGACGGTCAGCACGATGATGGCGTCCAGACGCAGGAAGAGCAGGTCCATGAGGTCTTCCTGGCTGAGTCCGTCGGGCGTGAGGTGGGTGTGGAGCAGACGAAGGCCGCGCAGACGGTCGGCACCGGAGCGGGCGCGGGGCAGTTCCGGGATCAGGATCCCGCCTGCCTCGCCCACCAGTACCATGTCCACGCGGCCTTTACGGTCGATGAGCATGCCCAGTTGACGCCCCAGGGCGCGCGACAACAGCGACAGTTCCCGGGCCTGGTCGATGGTATAGACATCAGTGGCCGGGAAACGTCGCGTGGTCAGCCGGTTGAGGGCCTTCAACTGGCTGGGCTTGAGCCCCTGCAGGTTGCCTTCGAGCCTGGAAATGGCTAGGCCCCCGGACGCAGGTAGGAGGTGATGAGGGCGTCGTAGCGCGAGGTGGCTTCAAACGCACGCGAGGCCATGGCCTGACGGAAATCCAGGCTGACCTTCATGCCGTGTTCCTTCATCTCCTGCATGGCGGTGGCGTACCATTTGGTCCCGGGCAGCACCAGGATGCTGTGGAAGTTCTTGGCAGCGGCGCGGATCATGCAGGGACCGCCGATGTCGATTTCCTCCACGGCCTGCTCGAGCGAGAGCTTGCGCTCCACGGCACCGGCAAAGTCGTACAGGTTCACGCAGACCAGGTCGAAAGGCTTGATCTCCTTTTCTTCCAGCGTGGCCATGTGCTCGGGGATGTCCTTGTTGGCAAGGATGCCCCCGTGGATCTTGGGATGCAGCGTCTTCACGCGGCCGCCCAGGATCTCGGGGAAGCCGGTGACGTCACTGACGGCCGTCACGGGCAGACCGGCAGCCTGCAGGGCCTTCATGGTCCCGCCGGTGGAGACCAGCTCCACGCCGTTCTGCGACAGGAAGGTGGCAAATTCCACCAGTCCGGTTTTGTCCGTCACGCTCAGGATGGCGCGGCGGATAGGAAGCATATCCATACGGATTCTCCTTGGCTCATGTTGGCATTATTGCCGCAGGCGATTTTGCCAGAAAAACGGTCCGTTCGCAATGCCGCGCTTGCGGCCGGCACCACCTGCCGCTATGCTGGCGGCGGAGGTCCTATGTCCATCAGACTCGTATCCTGGAACGTCAACGGCCTGCGTGCCGTGTCCGCCAAACCCGAATGGCGCTGGTTCGCCGAGAACATCTGCGATGTCATCGGCCTGCAGGAGACCAAGGCCATGCCCGAGCAGCTCAAGCCCGAAGTGGCCAACCCCGAAGGCTGGGAGGCCCACTGGGCTTCCAGTGTGGTGAAAAAGGGCTATTCCGGCGTGGCCGTGTTCAGCCGCATCAAACCGCTGGCCGTGCGCTGCGAACTGCCCCAGCCGGAATGGCAGGGCGAGGGGCGCATCCTGCATCTGGAATTTGAAAAGTTCCACTTCTTCAACGGCTATTTCCCCAACGGCGGCGCCGAGGAACTGGACGAGAACGGCAAGCCCATCCCCGGCCGTTTCAAGCGCGTGCCCTACAAGATGGGCTTTTTCGACGCCTTCACGGCCTATGCGGAAGAATGCCGCAAAAGCAAGCCCATCGTGGTCTGCGGGGACTTCAACATCGCCCACAAGGCCATCGATCTGGCGCGTCCCAAGCAGAACGAGAAGAACACCGGCTTTTTGCCCGAAGAACGCGCCTTTCTGGACCGCTTTACGGCCCTGGGCTATGTGGACACCTTCCGTCATGTGCACGGCGACGTGGAAGGCCGCTATTCCTGGTGGTCGTACAAGATGCGCGCCCGCGAGAAGAACGTGGGCTGGCGTATCGACTATTTCTTCGTTTCGGAAGAGCTGAAACCGTACATCCGTGACGCCTGGATCGAGGACGATGTCTACGGTTCGGACCACTGCCCCGTGGGCCTGGAGCTGGACATCTAGCCCGGCACACGGAGGCCTCCCTGCCGGGAACGCTGATGCCACAGAAGGCACGGCCTTGCCGTACAGGCGGGCCCCGTCGTCATGTCCGGGGCATCGTGCCGGGCAGGGGCGCCCGGCAGACGGCGCATCATTGAAGCATCAGAGGTGAAGCCACATGAAAACCATCGGTCTTCTGGGCGGCATGAGCTGGGAAAGCACGCTGACCTATTATCAGATCATCAACATGGTGACGGCCCAGACCCTGGGCGGTCTGCATTCGGCCCGCTGCCTGCTCTACAGCGTGGACTTTGACGAGATCGAACGCTGCCAGCAGGCCGGAGACTGGGACAGGAGCGCCCGCATCCTGGCCGATGCCGCACAGGCCCTGGAGCGGGGCGGGGCGGATTTTCTGGTCATCTGCACCAACACCATGCACAAGGTGGCCCCGCAGATCGCCGCCGCCGTGGGCATCCCGCTGATGCACATCGCCGACGTGACGGCCCGGCAGCTGCACATGGCGGGCGTGCAGCGCGTGGGCCTGCTGGGCACCCGCTACACCATGGAAGAGGATTTCTACACCGGCCGTCTGGAAGCCAACGGCCTGCAGGTGCTGGTGCCCGAGGCGGACGACCGGGCCGAGATCAACCGCGTGATCTTCGAGGAGCTTTGCCGGGGCGTCATCAAGGACAGCTCGCGCGAGACCTTCTTGCGGGCCATCCGGGATCTGGCCGCCCGGGGCGCCCAGGGCGTGATCCTGGGCTGCACCGAGATCGGCATGCTGGTGCAGCAGGAGAACATCGCCGTGCCCCTGTTCGATACCACGCTCATCCATGCCCGCACGGCCGCGCTGGTGGCCATCAACGAGACGCCGGTGGACACCGAGCCGGTGAAGGTGAAGAAGTAGCGGCCGCTCTGGACGTTGCCCTTTTGCGAGCAAACAAAAAAGCCTCCCGTCATGGGAGGTTTTTTTATTGCGCATACGCCGCACAGAGGAAGGAAAAAAGAGTCGCGTCCCTTCTATCCACACCTAGAAATGCAGTACGGGCATGCCCAGCTGGCGAACGTGACGGATGAGTTCCTTCATTTCCGGGCCCAGCAAAAAGCCCAGCAGGACGAGCATCACGCCCAGAAAGACATATTCGCCCACGCTGCCCGTGGAGCAGACCTTGAACGAGAGCTTGTTCTTGCGGGAAAAGGGATGCAGGGGGATGCCCGAAGGGGTCAGCATGTCCAGCACCACATGGCTGATGCCGCCCAGACCGATGCCCAGCAGGGCGGGCTGCCAGTGCGGGGGCACCAGATGGCTGCAGGCCACCAGCAGGATGGCGACCCACCAGCCGAACCAGTGGGTGGTGCCGCGGTGGATCTGGTTGAAGGTGCGCTGCGGGTTGCGGGAGCGCTTGGCGATGGCCTGGTCGAGCTTGTCGGGCAGGATGGCGCCGAGACAGGCGGCGACCACGCCTTCCAGCGGCAGGTGCAGGGCCAGGGCGGCGCCGACGCCCGCCGTCTGGTGGGTGATCCATTTCATGGGAGCTCCGTAAGACTGGGGATACCGTCCCGGAAGGCCGGGCGCGGGCTGCGGTCAAAGGGGCGGGCGGAGGCTGTCTCCGCTTGTCCTGTTCCGGTAGCGGGCGCACCTGCCGGGCACGTGCGGGCAGGGGATGCAGGCTGTGCGGCGCGGCATCCGCCCTTGCCGTGCAAACGGCAGGCAGCGAAAAGAAGGGGCCACCGGCAGGCCTTTCCGTCGCGCAGGGCGACAGAGGCGTCCGGCAGCCCCCTCCGTACGGATC